>NZ_JBEXCV010000177.1:0-16756 GCF_040605455.1 Embleya sp. NPDC005575
CCTGACCCGCGCACCGCGACACCCGGCCCCGAAGAACCGGCCACCCACCCGCCCACCGGGTGCGCGTGGCCCGGTACTTCGGGGCCCTTCGCCGTCCCGGACACCTCGCCGGCACAAGCCGGACGCACCGCGCGCTTCAGGGGATTCCGGCGACGGCATATGTCCGGAGCATCTGCCCGCAAGCAGCCTCGTGCGCCACGAACGACAGCGCGCTACCGGTCCCCGGCACCCATGTTCGGCAGTGATGCATCGCCGGACGGTGGCGTGTTGGCATCGACTGCACCGGTCGTCGATTCACCCGAACGGGTGAGGATTGGGGCCAGGGTGGATGGGCAGGTTCCGCAGGCACGAAGCTGCCGGCGCCGGAAGGCATCGCCGTCGTCGCACGGGCGGGCAGGCCCTGCCCGCGTCCAGGATCCGCAGTCGCCACTGTGACATGCTTTCGAGCCGTCGGAACTCCGCGATTCCGGAAGCCGCTTCCGGGCCGAAGGGCATCCACGGCCCGTTCGCCGGAGAGGGAGGTCATGCTTCGAGTCCGTGGTCCGTATGTTCGTTGGCGCGTGTCACGACGAACCGGCGCGTCCGGTCGGGCCCGAAAAGCAGTGCGGACCACTCTCGTCGGCTGGGGCTGGGACGAGGACCGCGTCGAGGTGGCCGTCCTGGTCGTCACGGAGCTGCTGACCAACGCGCACCTGCACACCGACGGGGCCGTGCGACTGGTCCTGCGCCGGACCCGGCGCGGCGTTCGGCTGTCCGTCACCGACACCGACCCCCGGATGCCGACCCGGCGCGGCACCGGCCCCGAACACGAGGGCGGCTTCGGCCTGCACATTCTCGACACGCTCACCACCGGCTGGGGCGTCCGGGCCCGCCGGGCCGGCAAGACCGTCTGGGCCGACATCGACACGCCCCACCCCGACGCGAACCACCGCCCGTGGCAGGTCCGCGCCCGAGCGAGGGCCGCCCGGGCCCACGCGGCCCTCGGCCCGAAACGGCGGGCGGCCCTGGCTGCGCCCCGTCGAGGGGTTGCCCGGCCGGGTCGATCGGCTTGGGTACGGCGGCGGGTCGGCGCGATCGGGCCGTCGGCGCGCGCGGGCACACCACCCCTGACGCGGCGCATACGGCGGACGTGGCACGGGAGTCTGTACCTGAATGCTCGCGGACGTCTGCACCGCGCCTTGCCCCCGCACGAGCACGACGGAACCCGGCCCGGGGCAGGACGTCCTTCGGGTCGCCGCGATCAGGCGCCGGCACCGTGCCATTGCAAGAGCAGGATGGTGGCGTCGTCCTGGAGACGGTCGTGGTGGTACTCGCGGATCGCGCGAATCAGTCGGCGCAGGGTTTCGGGCGTGGGCAGCCCGTCGGCTATGTGGCGGATGACGAAGTCGACGAACCGTTCGAGGCCGAAGATCTCGCCTTGGGGGTTGCGGGCCTCGGTGACGCCGTCGGTGTAGAGCAGGAGCCAGTCCCCGGGTTCGAGTTGCTCCTCGTACAACTCGACGGGCAGCCCCATCGCGGTGCCCATCGGGTGTGCCGGCGGGCGTTCCAAAGTGGCGACCCACTTGCCGTTGCGGATCAGGACGGGTGGATGGTGGCCGCGGTTGACCCAGGTCAACGTGCCGGTGGGCAGATCGAGTGCGGCGATGATCGCGGTGGCGTAGCGGCTGCGGCCGAACTGTTCCAGGAGGGCGGCCTCGATCGCCTCGCTCGTCTGCACCAGGCCCACGCCGTGGCGGCGGCTGCTGCGGCAGCCGGCCAGGGCGAGGGCGACGGTGAGGCCGGCGGAGGTGTCGTGGCCCATGGCGTCGAAGACGGCCAGGTGTGCGGTGTCTCCGTCGACCGCGTACTCGTACGCGTCGCCGCCCATGTCGTAGGCGGGTTCCATGGTCGCGCTGACGGTGACCTGTTCGCCGGCGAAGGAGCCGGGCGGCATCAGGGTCCACTGCATCTCGGCGGCCAGGCCCATCGGGCGGGTGCGGACCAGGCGTTCGTAGGAGTCGCTGTACGCGCGCTTGCTCACCAGGAGCAGCCCCACGATCAGGGCGAGGTCGAGTGCCTTGTCGAGGATGGCGTCGTCGGTGTCGTCGGTTTCCAGCCCCAGGACGCCCAGGCGTTCGGCGCCGTCCATGAGGGGCAGCCACAGGCACCTCGTGGTCGGGTCGCCGGACTCGGCGTCCTCGGCGCCGGCCGGGGCCTCGACGGGCTCGGCGCTTTGGAAGGCGCGACCGGCCAGCGTGGCGTCCACCCGCAACTCCGCCTCGGGAGCTTCTCCCGTCGCGTTCACGCTTGCCGCCGGGCCGGGGATCAAGCGGAGCAGTTCTCGCTGCACGTCCACGAGGTAGACCAGCGGCCGGCGAAGGTCCAGCGGCCGGGCATGCTCGGCGATCAGGCCCGGGAGATCTTCCAGGGAGGCAAAGCGGCCGGCTCTGACCAGGCCGCTCGACATCGTTGCCACGCCGGTCGAAAGAGGATTCACGGGCGGGGGCTTCCTGTCCTGATTCGGACCCGTTCACGACGACGTCGGTCGAATCGTGCCGGGCGGCAGCATCCGAAAGTAACAGAGACAGCCCCGCGGCTGTCGCACAGCCCACACCCGAGCTCTCGGGCGGAAGCGCCGGACGGTTGTCGTCCGCGCCTTGGATATGTGGAAGCCGACCGGTTCGACGTGCCCGGACGCGCCCCTCTTGTGGTGTCGGTCAGGGTGCGTGCCCGGTCGCCTCGCCCCAGGGATCGGCCCCACCGTGTTGGGTCGCGATCCGGGTGGCGCTGCTCTTGAGACAGCTCGCGACGTCACGCAGGTGGGTCCTGCTGTACGAGTCGGTCGTCCAACCGAGGTCGTCCATGCCCTTGACTGCCAGCAGCAACTCTTCGGCTGCCGAGGCCAGTCGTCGGGCCAGGGTGGTCATGTCCCCCGGGTCCCGTTCCATTTGCCTGTCTCCGATCGTCGACCGGGCCTACGGCCCAAGCAGGTTTGCGTGCCTCGTCACGAGCGGCCATATGCGAGGCCGGCCCCTCGTGACGAGGGTCCCGATGCCGTGGCGGCGGGGCCCGGGTCGGGGTTGTCTCACCATCCACCGGCCTGTGCGGCCCGGTGTCGTATCCGCACGGCCGCCGCACGCGGCGGAAGGGGTGTGCGGGAATCGCGTATGCGTCCGTTCGGATGGACCGCAGTGCCCATTCGGCCGAAGCGATCGAGCGTGGGTGATCCCATCACGCCCGGGCCCTTCCCCCTCCGACCTGCGACCGCTGTCCGACGTACCGCGCTTGCCTTGCCTCTACGCCGTCGGCCGAAACCTTTACGGCCGGCTCGTCCCGACCTGCCCGACGGTCCCGCCTCCTTTGTCCTCGGGGCTCTTCACGTATCCGCCCCGACGAGTCCTTGACGCGTTCCACAACCCGGGCAGTTCGACATCCGCCGCGCCTGTTCGATGTTTCCTTCGGTTTCGACCCGAAACGTTAACCATGCCGCACGTGAATGTCTATCTCCGAGGTGACAGATTTTCGTAGCTTTCGACACCTGTCGATGTAGGTGCCGCCCCGTGCCCCTCGGTGCTCGGCCGACGGAGCGGATGGGCCGGGTATCGCGCCTATGCGTTCGGCGGGGGTTCGATGGTGAAGGCGGCTTCGGCGCGGGTGGCCTTGAGGATCCGGTCCATCGCGGTGGAGGGTGAGCGCAGCCGTAGGCGGGTGCCCGCGTGTTCGGCGGCCCGGCCGGCGGCTCGCAGGACGCGCAGCCCGGAGCAGTCGCAGAACGTCACCTCGGACAGGTCCAGCACGATGTCCGTGTGCTCGACCAGGACCCGGCGCAGGAGGTTGCGCAGTTGTTCGGCGGATACGATGTCCAGTTCCCCGGCGACGCTCGCGACGATCACGCCCGCAGGGTCGGTCGTCACCACGATGCGCAGATTCTCCTCCGACACGACGGCCTCCTTCTTCGTGGAGCAACCGGAAATCCGCAACCCCGGTCTACCCTCGGCCGCCGCGCTTCACGGACGCGTCGCACACCGGGTGCAGGAAGGCCGACTCGGCAAGCGGAGTGCAGGTGCGTCATGGGGGCCGCGCACAGGTTTCTCGCTGGGGCTCGGTCGCGTGCTCTCGGCGGTGTCGATGTCGGCGGACCGATCCGTGCGAGCGCTGACAGACAGGTCGCGGAAGGCGCGTCTCGACACGGGTCCGGGTCACGACGGGCCGAACAGACCCCTGCATAGGTGGGCCCGGGCAGGGGACCTCGCCCGACAGGCGCGGGCGTCATTCGCCCGAGTACCGAGAACCGCGGGGTGCCTTCGGCGTCGATTTTCCCGGCCACGTCTGTGGGGACGTTGGCCGGCCGGGTCACCGGGTGGATGCGGCGGGTGGGGTAGGCAAGGGCGGATGTCGGGGAGTACCGGGCCTGGTGGCAGCGGCGGTCTCGGTGGTGGCGACGTCGGTCCGCGCGGTGGCGCGTGCCCGTCGGGGCGCCGCGCCTCGGCGTCTTCGTCGGGTCAGCGGCTGCCGTCGGGCCGAGTCTTGGGTGTGTCGCGCAGTTCGGCGTTCAGGCGCAGGGCTTCTTCGAGTTGGTCTTCGAGGATGACGATGCGGCAGGCGGCGTCGACGGCGGTGCCTTGGTCGACGAGTTCGCGGGCGCGTTGGGCGATGCGCAACTGGTAGCGGGAGTAGCGGCGGTGGCCGCCCTCGGAACGCAGCGGGGTGATCAGGCGGGCCTCGCCGATCGCGCGGAGGAAGCCCTGGGAGGCGCCGATCAGTTCGGCCGCCCGGCCCATCGTGTAGGCGGGATAGTCGTCGTCGTCGAGCCTGTCGGCCCCGGTCGGAGTCGAGCCGGGTGTGGGTGCCATCGGCGCCTCTCTTGAGTTCACGTCCGTCAAGGTTGGGTTGTTCGGGAAACGCGTCGAGGGGCCCTGATGCCGTATGGCACCAGGGCCCCGAAAGAAATCCACACCATCCACCGACACCGACGTGCCGGCCTACCTGTTCCGCATCCGCCCCAACGAGTGGGGGTGCGGGGATCGCAATTGCGTGACCGCGGACCACCTTTCGTACCGGCGTCTCTACGGATCCCACTCGGCCGAACAACCTCACCGCGCCGAGCGGGCGATCCGGATGGCGTTCGCTCCTTCCTTTCCTACCTTCGTCGTGCAACGTGTACTGCCACTGCGGGTACAACCGAACTGCAGGTACTGCCGGGTACTGCTCGTCCTGCGCGGCGGCTCATCGGCCGCCTTCAGTTTCTCCTCGGCCCGACAACCAGCCTCCGGAACCCTCGCCGAACAACACACGGCCCCGGGACTCTGCTGTCGAACCCTCAACAACGCGCGCCAGTTCGTCTCTGTCGCGCCTCACTGATTCGCTTGGCTACGAGAGAAAACATACTCACCGACTCCTGTGATGTCTACTCCGGACACGGCAGATTTTTCGGCGTCGTCGGATGCGGAAGTGGCGTCCGGTCGTGAACGGTCACCCGCCGCTCGGGAACCCCGCCGCCGTGACGACGCGCGAGCAGGGATCGGCGCGGCTCCCGCGCCCTCGGCGACCGCGCGGTGGGGAGCAACCCTCGCGGTGCGACTCCCCGTTCTCACCGACAGCCCGACGAGCCCTGGGATCCTTCGGCATTGCACACGCCGCCACCGGTCGCGGCCCGCCGGGGAGGGCGAGCCTGCGTGCATGGTTCACTCCCGGCGCAATGTCGCAGAGGACGAAGTCCGCCCGGACGGCCGTGCGTCGCGGCCGGCATGTGTGGGCGGCGGCCGTGGGGTTCTCGGGGGTTGCGGGTCTCGGTCGTCTCAGGCCGCAGCGGTGGGGCTCGCAGATACGGCGGAACGGCGGCATTCGGCGTTGCCGCGCCGGGCGTCCTCCAGTCGGTTCTCAAGGACGACGATGCGGCAGGCGGCCTCGACGGAGGTCCCGCGGTCGACGAGTTCCCGGGCACGGGCCGCGATACGAAGCTGTCGGCGGGAGTAGCGGCGGTGACCACCCTCGGAGCGCAACGGGGTGATCAGGCGGGCTCCCTCGACGGCGCGGAGGAAGCCCTGCGTAGTGCCGAGGATCTCGGCGGCCCGGCCCGTGGTGTAGGCGGGGTAGTCGTCGTCGTCGAGACGGCCGTACGAGTCGTCTGCTGTCATCGTGCCTCTCTGTGGAACGTGGAGGGGCCCTGGTGCCTTTCGGCATCCAGGGCCCCGAAGGAACTGCTACACCACCTGCCGGCCCTGTTGCTGCGCCGGCCTACTGTTTCCGCGGACCCGACCGAACTGCCGTCGGGGGCGCGGGGATCGCGGTTGCTTGACCGGAGACCACCTCGCTAACGATGTCCTGCGGTACCCGGGCTCAAGACTTCCGCCCGGGCGATCCCGATGGCGCTTCCACTCCTTCGTTGTTTCCTCGGTTGCGTAATGCCGGTGTTGCTCTATCGGTTCCGCGTACTGCCGGTGACACGTGCTACTCGGTGGCCTGTGACAGCGCCACTCTTTCGGCAGCCAGCCCCGATCGCCCGTCCTGCGACTGCTCTGGCTTGGAACCCCACCGCCGAACCTCCCGGTGCGCGCGTCCGCAGTCGACGCCTTCACCGAGGTGCTGCTCACCTACTCCACTGCGGGTACTGCGCACTGCACTTGCGGTACTGCTTACCCGGTGCGGCCGTCAGTCCCGTCGCCGTCCTGCGACAACCCTGGCTTCGGGACTCCACCAGCGCACCGTCCTGCGAACTGCGACTACGTGTACTACGACCGGCAGTTCGTCTCTGCCAGGCCCTTCCGTCTCTCTGGGCTACGAGAGAAACCATAACCACACCAGAACCCAATGTCTACTCCAGACACCACAGATTTTTCGAGGCTCCAGGTACACAAAATCTGCCCCGCGCCGTGGCCCCCTGACGCCCCCGCCTTTCCCTCCAAGAGGTGGCCCCACGGTTCGTTCGTATCTGCTCGAAGGCGATCACCGCGCCTCATCGGGGCCATCCTGCCGCCGGCAGGATGGGTGGGACCTCCGCCCGGTAGGCCCGTTCATCCTGGGAGTCGTCGTGGACCACAGTCGTGCCGGCACGAAACAGACCGCCGTCGCGGGATGTGCCGCCGGGTGCATGCCGTGAGCGTCGTGCTGTTGGAGAGCGAGGACGTGGCGTGGTTCCGCGACAACCTCACCGGCGCCCGAGGGGCCGCCTCCCGGCTGGCCGAACGGATCGGAATGAACCAGCACCGGGCCGGCGAGGTCGCCCTGGCGATGTCCGAGGCCGCCTCCAACCTGGTCAAGCACGCCGTCGCCGGGGCGATCGTGCTGCGGATCGTGCGCACCGGGCAGCACGCCGGAATCGAATTCCTGGACCTGGACGAGGGACCGGGAATGGCGGACGTGGGCGCCGCGATGCGCGACGGCCGCTCGACCACCGGCACCCTGGGCATCGGCCTGGGCATGGTCGCCCGCCTCGCGGACACCTTCGACCCGCACTCCGCCCCCGGGCACGGAACCGTGGTGCTCGCCCGGTTCTGGCCACGGGACACACCGCTGCGTCACCCGGGCGCCTACGGCGATCCGCCGGAATCCGTGGTGGCGGGAGTGACGCGGCCCATCAGCGCGGCGCGGACCGCGAGGACGGCCGACCGGCGTGCGGGGACGGCTGGGCGGCACGCTGGGACGACGCCGGGACATCGGCGCCCGGGCCCACCCCGCGCAATACGCCGGCAGGCGCCCGTGTCCCCGCCCGGACCGGACCGCGCCGGGGACCGATCTCCCCACGACCGGCCCCGCGTTCCGCCTCCGGCGCGGGGCGGGCGGTTCTGGTGATGCTCTGTGACGGGCTCGGTCACGGTCCCCTAGTGCCGTGACTGGGTTTCCGGTTCTGGTCGTGGGCGGGGGTTCCTGCTGCGTCGACGGTGCCGGAGGTCGAGGCGGGTGCGTACCAGGGCGAGGGGACGGCCGAGGAGGAACCCGAGGCCGCCGTCCACGGGGCCGTCGGGGTCGATGCCCGTCAGGGCGGCATCGAGGGTGGCGCGCAGGGCGGCGAGGGTGGCGGGGCCGCGGCGGCGCACCGGGATCGACTGGTCATGCTGCGCGAGGCAAGCATGCCCGAATCGCGCGGGCCAGGCCCGGAAGCGCCGACCGACCCGACCACGACGAACCTCGACTGGTCGATACTCACCTCGGCGACGAACCCGCGCCCGGAGCTGTCTACCGAAAACGGACTTCGGAGGGCTGTTCGACGTTCAGCGAAACGCCTTGGTCGAGCGCCACGCAACGTACAGATGATCCGGGCGATCGGATCGCATCCGGCCACGAATGCAGTACCTCAGCGCACGGCTGACCGCAACGTTCGATTGGCGGAAACTTGCTGGATGCCATCGAAGTGGCTTGAATTCCACACTTGGAATGATCGTCAGCCTTCACCGGTGACGATCTTGCATGTCCCAAGAAATGGCAATGAACGACAGGAGCGAAAGAGGATAAGGCCGATAAGTGCATCTCGGAATTCAGGGTTGCTTTACTGGCGCATTCATTCAAGTGATCCATATCACGCAACAAGACCTGCGATTATTGGTATTTAACTCGAAGGGAAGCTCGTCGTTCAACTTCTTCTCGCCGGTGTGGTGGTTCACCGTGCATCCGAACCGCAACGAGACCTCATGGCCGGCGTGGGCGAGCGGAACGATCTTCAACGCCCTGTGGTACGCCGGCGGCAAGTGGAAGTGGGTTGCTCGCATCCTCGGGCGAGTTCTGACCATCCTGGAGATCTACCTGTTCTACATCTCGGCCACGGCGGCTTACGCTTCGAGTCGCGGGAACTGCGTTGCGATTCAGGTGTCCGGGGCCAAATGGCCATGGTCGAACGGAATCAGGTTCGTCGTTCCACCGTACTTGTGGTCGGAAAGGTGCCGTGGATGACAGTGGAACCGGGAAATCGCTCACGCAAGCTCTGGCTGATCTGGGGGCCGATATCAGCCGTCGCGTTGGCAATTGCGGTGCTCTTGGCGTCAAATGGGAGCTGGGGACTGAGTGCGCTGATGGCCTTCACCTCGGCAAGCGTCGCTCTGGGCTGCTACCGACAGACCAGAGCCGACCAGTAACAACGCGAGAACATTGAGGCAGTGAACGATCCGCCGGCGAGGTCTCGACCCCGCCGGCGGTTCTGTCGTGTCCGTTCGTGGCGCCGATCGTCAGCCGACGGGGCGAGTTACACCCAAAGTTTGGCCTCGCCCTGCCCGCTTCTTCGCCGAGTTCGAGGCGCCGCTCCCGTGTCCGGCGATCCGTGGCGTTGGCGCATCCGCCCAGGAGCAAGTCCCACACGGGGCATTGCTCGGGGCGTCGGGGTCGATCCCGGAGAGCAGCGGCCGGCGCCGCGGCGCACGGTCAGGTTCGACGACCGCGTGGCGGAGACCCTTGAGGCGCGGCGTGTTCGCCAGAACGCCGATCGGGAAGCCTGGGGCGACGCCTGGGTGGAGACCGGGCGGGTCTTCACCCGGGAGGACGGGTCGTTGTTGCACCCGTCGAGCGTGACGGATCGTTTCGTCGAACTGACCGAGGAAGCCGGTCTTCCGCCGACTCGGCTGCACGACCTGCGGCACCTCGCCGCGACCCTCGCGCACGCGGCCGGGGCGAGCCTGCGCGACATCCAGGAGTTGCTCGGCCACTCCTCCACCAGCGTCACCGAGTACTACGTCTCGGTCTTCGAGGAAGCCGAGGAGATCTTCGCCGCCGCAGTCGTGGACATGGTCCCCCGCGCCGGTTCGGAGAAGCCCGAGATCCGGCCCGACGCAGACGACGGCGAAGGTTTCGCGTGCACGCATGACATCAGTTTGTATAGACCAACGCGCACGCAGCACGCACGCACGGCGCCCCGGGCGGCCCTCCAACGGGCGGACTCGCCGTCACGGACAGCGATAAGCCCAGGTCAGCGAGCTGACCTGGGCTTCGTATCGGGTGGGCACAGACAGACTCGAACTGTCGACCCCTGCTTTGTAAGAGGAAAGCCCACTTCACGTATCCGCCCCGATGTTGCCTGGTCTTACGGGATCTTCCCTGGTCAGCGCGGCATCGGGGCGGTCATTTTCCCCGATCTTGCCTTGTCTTACCGGATGTTGCCGATGTCTTCCGGCCCCGATATGGCCCCAGTTGGATCCGCACTGGGGCCGCACGATGCCTGCGGCCAGATGTCCGCCGAGGTCGGAGGGTGCACGCGAACGCACAGGCGCCGCATTTCCCACGGCACGCAAACGGCCATCGATCCTCGGTAGGTGGGGCGCCGTCAACGAACGGCGATCCAACCGACACGTAGCTGAGCGTGATGCTCTGGCCGTTGGAGTAGGCGGCCGTGACGGTGTGTTCTCAGCGCCCGACGTCCGCGAGTTGTCCGCCCGCCTGCGGGAGACCTACGGCACCGGATGGGTCCCGGCCTCCTAGCTCAGACACCAGCCGCAAAGTAGGGCGTGGGTAACCGGCGCGTGGGTGACCGGCCCAGCTGTGATGTCTCACGAGGTTGGTGCCCGAGGCGACCGCGGAGGACTGGGAAGAGTGGCGGCTCTGCGGGGTGGGCCGCCGGTCTGCCTATGCTCAGGCCCATGGCACTGGAATGGGAACAGATCATCGTCGCCTCCGCCGACCCCGTCGCTCTCGGGCGCTGGTGGGCCGAGGCTCTCGGCTGGGTTGTGGTCGACGAATCCGAGGAGATCATCGAGATCCGGCCCGAGCCGGACCGGATGCCGGGCCTGCTCTTCGTGCCTGTCCCGGAGGGCAAGACGTCGAAGAACCGGCTCCACCCCGACTTCCGCCCCGACGACCAGGAGGCCGAGGTCGCCCGGCTGCTCTCCCTCGGTGCCCGGCGCGTCGACACCGTGCAGGACGGGCAGCACTGGGTGACCCTCCTCGACCCGGAGGGCAACGAGTTCTGCGTCCTGAGTGAGCGGAAGAGCTGAGCGAGGACCGGGCAGGTGTCCGGGCCCCGAGCCGGGGTCCCGGACAACTGCCCGGTCCGTTGCCGATTACGCGTATCCCAGCCATTCCTCGATGGAGGAGAACTGTGCGGGCATGAGCGCCTCCCGGGAGAACACCGCTCGTTTGGGTAACTCGGGCGGTAGTTCGGGTCACCCAGGGGGTGTCACCCGCGGAGCATATGGCCTGTGACTCCCGGACGGGCGCTCAGTGCCTCGTCTCGTACCTGGTCAGGATCACGCCGCAGGGAAACGTCCGCGTCTCCACCAGGTTCAGGTTCACCCAGTTGTCCAGCGCGGCGAAGAACGGCGTGCCGCCGCCCACCAGGACCGGCGCGATGGCCAGCACGTACTCGTCGATCAGCCCGGCCCGCATGGCCGCCCCACCGGACGCATGATCCTCTACCACCTCGACGGCCTCATGCTCCGCCCCGGCACCGCCACCGGCCCACCCGTGATACTCATCAGCCGAGAAGTCGAAGCACACCTCCTCGAACTCCTCGGCATCGACGAAACCAGACCCCGCTGGCTGGAGACCTAAAACCCCATGTGCGAAGTCACCGGCTAGTGCCGCGCGCGGCACTAGCCTCGCGCTTTCATGAAGCACGGCGTCTGACATGCGGTCAGAAAAGCGGGAAGTGCTCCTGACCTGCAACGATAGGGCTTGTCTAGGGTCCTGTCGGCTGCACGGAAAGAAGCACTTCCCAGGTGAAGAAGGATAGCGGTTCGCATCCGCGTGTCCGGGTCGAGCCCGGTGGTTCGGGGATCGTCTCGCATGCCGGTGGGGTGTTGCTCACCGAGACGGCCCGCGGTATCGGGTTGGCTCGCGCGTTGTCGGAAGTGCTCGCGCCGTGGCGCCGGTCGAGGGCGGTCCACGATCCGGGGAAGACGGTCCTGGATCTCGCGGTGACCCTCGCGGTGGGCGGGGACTGCCTCTCCGACGTGGCGATCCTGCGGGAACAGCCCGACGTGTTCGCCCCGGTGGCGTCCGATCCGACGGTGTCGCGCCTGGTCACGGCCCTGGCCGCCGCCGGGCCGAAGGCCGTGACCGCGATCCGGGCGGCCCGCGCGGCGGCCCGGGAACGGGCCTGGGACCTGGCCGCAACCGCGTCGCCGGTCGCGGACGGGCGGTTGACGATCGACCTCGACGGCGTCCTGGTCACCGCGCACTCCGACAAGGAAGGCGCCCGCCCGACATGGAAGAAGACGTTCGGGTTCCACCCGTTGTGGGCGTTCGCCGACCACGGGCCCGAAGGAACGGGTGAGCCGCTTGCGGTGCTGTTGCGGCCGGGAACGCCGGGTCGAACACCGCGGCCGACCACGTCGAGGTCACCCGCCGGGCCCTCGCGCAGGTCCCGAAACGGCACCGGCGGGGTCGAAACACGCTGATACGGACGGATTCCGCGGGTGGCACCCACGACTTCCTCGCGTGGCTCTCCCGCCGGGGCCGGTGGTTGTCGTACTCGGTCGGGTTCACGATCACCGATCGGATCCACGCGGCGATCCTCGCGGTACCGAAGGCGGCGTGGACGCCGGCGTACGACGCCGACGGCCGCCCGCGCGAGGGAGCGTGGGTCGCGGAGGTCACCGACATGCTCGACCTGTCCGCGTGGCCGAAGGGCATGCGCGTGGTCGTGCGGACGGAACGTCCGCACCCGGGAGCCCAGTTGCGGATCACCGACGTCGACGGCAACCGGTGCGTCGCGTTCGTCACGAACACGACGGGCGGGCAGCTCGCGGACCTGGAACTGCGCCACCGCCGACGCGCCCGCGCCGAGGACCGCATCCGCCAGGCGAAGGCGACCGGCCTGCCGCCGATCTCACCCGGTGCCGAACCGTGGTCGATGTCGGCGGCGGCGACGGGACGCTCATGGCCCACATCCTGCAGGCCCACCCTGATCTGGAAGGCGTCGTTTACGACGGCGGCGACCCTGTTCGCTCGCCGCGGCCTCCTCGCGCAACACCGGTGCGACAGCGCGGGTTTCGACGCCTGCTCGAGGCTGCCGACTTCAAACTGGCCCGCGTCGCGACCGTCCCGGGCTCCGACATTCGTGTCATAGCAGTGAGCACCTTTGGTTCCTACGTGACACCCACGCCGCAGGAGATCTGGAGCGTTCCCATGGCCGGAAACACGGCCTTCACCTGGGAATACGACGATGGGCGCGACCGGCTGCTCAACCTGTACCAGAAAGGCAAGGACAAGCAGTGGGACGCCCGGTCACGCATCGATTGCTGAACGCGTCGGATGACCAGGTTCCCGCCAGGGGACCGACGCGCGGGTCCCTTTCGCAACCTGATCCGCACCGCCGTCCTCTTCGGAGTCCCCACCACGGCGGCGGCCTTCGCGTGGGTCCACGACCCTGGCGGGCGACGACGACAAGGCCCAGCTGGTGCGATGTCGAGGTCGGTGGAGGCGAGCATCAGGTTGCCGGTGGAGATGTCGACCCTGGCCACGGTGGAATCGGTCAGGCGCGTGGTCGAGTAGCGGTGCCACGGGACGTCGCCCGCGTCCCAGTCCGTTGCCGAGAACGGTTGGACCGGGTTCTGCCGGCGCGCCGTGTCGGGGCCGGCGCGCGGGATGTTGGGGATCGGCCTGGTCACCCCGTTCGGGGTGGGCGGCAGGGCCTGCTTCGTGCCGTGCCCCCAGACCGTCTTGCGTGCGGTCTCGGGAGCGGCCGGCGCGGCGGTCGCTTGGAACGGGGCTGCGGAGGCGACCAGGGTCAACGCGGTGAACACGGCCACGGTGGTCCCGCGTCCTGCGTCTGGATCGGCTCCGCGTCGCCCACCTGACCGAGGCATTCGCCGCCATCACCGAGGCCAACATCGAGATCGCCGAGGGCAATCGGCAACGCAGGGATGCTATCGCGGAGTTGGCGCGCATCCCCTGGAAGGGCATCGAGAACCGCGCCCGCCGCAAACTGCTCAAGGCGTCGATCGCCGCCATGCCCCAGATTCGGCAGACCGTCGGGGCGGCCACACGCCAACGAATACGTTCCACTCTCCGAGCGGCGCTGAACGACGCCGTCGCGCAGCAGCTCATCACGTTCAACCCGGTTGAAGAGGCCCTTGGCGTCTTGTTCCCCGGTGAGCTATGCGTGGTGCCCGTTGTCCATCAACTGGGGCCGGCCCCGGCGTTCTTGGGTCGAGAACTAAGTGCGCGGTGGACGAAAAGTCAAGGATTCCTGCACCGCCGCGTGGATGTGCGTCTGGCTGAGCACGTCGGACGAGGAATGGGCTCCTGCCGAAAGGACACGGTGCGGAACCGGGCAAGTTCCGGCATGTCGACGCGGTCCACCCTGACACCCCGCATCGGCCGACGGATGCCCGTTGCGCCCGTCTGCCGTGATGGCTCGCGCAGCTGCTCTTCCCGGGCGCCTTCCTCCATGCCGAGAGCACCAACGGTACCCACACCTGGCGACACCCGGGTCCCGGTCATTCCCATCAACTAGTCATGCACAAGAACGTCAGTGTCTTCACTCAGGCTCCTCACAGATACCGCTTGATCCGAGTAACTCGTCAGGAGTCACAGTGAAGGTCCTCCGAGCACGACGGCTGCGCACTGCCAGCCTTCTCTCCCTCATCGGGACGCTGGCCCTGACCGGCCTCTCCGCACCCCAGGCGGCCGGCAACGCGGGCGGTCAACCGCTCGCGACGAGCGCGGCGCGTTCAAGCGAGTCGAAGCCCAAGCCCACGGTGGTGCTCGTCCACGGAGCCTGGGCGGATTCCTCGGGATGGGCGAAGGTCACCCGTGACCTGCAGACCATGGGCTACCAGGTCCTCGCGCCGCCGACTCCCCTGCGTGGGCTGCGCGAAGACTCGGAGTACCTCGCCGCGTTCCTCCGTGACCGAACAACCGGCCCGGTCGTCCTCGTGGGTCACTCGTACGGAGGAGCCGTCATCACGAACGCCGCCAGGTCGGACAAGGACGTCGAAGCCCTCGTCTACATCAACGCGTTCGTTCCCGACGAAGGTGACAGCGTCCTTGGGATGCTGGACCCGAACCACGAAGTCAACCCGGCCGATCTCTTCGACTTCGCGCAGTACCCGGGCGCTCCGGACGGCGACTACGACCTCTACCTGAAACAGAGTGTCTTCCCGGACGCCGTCGCGAACGGCATCCCCGAACGGGACGCGGTCGCGATGGCTGCGACCCAGCGGCCCGTCACCCTGAGCGCGCTCACGGACGAGTCCGGAGTGCCGGCCTGGAAGTCGTTGCCGAGCTTCTACCTGCTCGGGACCCAGGACCACATCGTCCCGCCCGCCTTGCAGCGCACGATGGCCAAGAACGCAGGAGCCAAGATCACCGAAGTCAAGGCGGGGCACCTCCCGATGATCACCAACCCGCGCGCCGTCGAGGCGCTGATCGTCAAGGCGGATCGGTCGACGCCGGCCAAGTAGGCAACGCGATGTCGAGCCGCCGGGCCGTCCGCGCCGTTCGCAGGCGCCCGGCGACGCGTGGGGCTTCGCCTCTCTCCCCCATTGCACCCACGTAGCTTCGGCGGCCCTGCCGCCCAGTCGCGGCCTTTCCCGCACTGCAGTGCACCAAGCAGACGGCGAGCACGAGGCTCGCTCCGACAAGGAGGGACAGATGAGCCGCAACTACCGTGCGATCGCGTTCACGGAGCCAGTCCTGGAAGCGCAGGACCAGTACGGAAGCCGGACCTCCAACGACCGCACGGACACGCATCGCTCCGGTACGAGGCGTTCGGGCACGGGGGCGGCGGACGGAACGGGCCCAGCTCCGCACACCGAGGCTGCGGAGACCTCTGGAGTCGATCAGATCAAGGATCCCCTGGGCCCCGCTGAACGGGACTTCATCGCCGGCCGGGACGGCTTCTATCTGGCGACGGTCGCCAGCAGCGGCTGGCCGTACGTCCAGTTCCGCGGCGGCCCACCGGGATTCGTGACAACCCCCGACGAACACACCCTGGCCTGGGCCGACTTCCGAGGGAATCGTCAGTACATCAGCACCGGCAACGTGGCGCACGACGCCCGCGTATCCATGATCTTCTTGGACTACGCCCACCAGGTGCGCCTCAAGGTCTTCGGAGTCGCGACCATCAACGACGTACGCCACCAAGGGGCGTCGTCGAGTGCGTTGGCGGTCCCGGGGTACCGGGCGATCGTCGAACGTGAGGTGCGCGTCGAGGTCACGGCATTCGACTGGAACTGCCCTCAGCACATCACTCCGCGCTACACAGCCGAGGAAGTGGCGTCCGTGCTGCAACCGCTTCGGCGCCGCGTTGACGCCCTCCAGGCCGAGAACGACCTCCTTCGCGGCCAGGTCGCATCACTCCGGCCGGCCCCCGGGGCACATCCGGCCCCGGCCCGACAGCTGAAGGAAGACCAGTGAACGACGACAGCATCCTGGACCGGATCACCGCACTGGTCGATCGGGAGCACAAGCTGCGCAGTCAGCGGGCAGACGGCTCCCTGGACGCACGGACCGAACACCACGAGCTGCAGGCAGTCGAGGTCGAACTCGATCAGTGCTGGGATCTCCTCCGGCAACGTCGTGCGCGGCGGGACTTCGACGCAGACCCTGATGAGGCCGTTCCCAGGTCGGCTTCAGTGGTCAATAACTACTGGCAGTAGGCCGGGAGCAAGGCCCGACCAGGCTCTGGCTGCCTGCGAGCAGCCCTACGCAACGAGCCCGCGCCTTGGGAAGCAGACGCCCCTGGGCCGCGCCGACGTCCACGACCGCCGTGATCCGACCGGCGGGCCGGGGCGTCCGGTCAGATCTCCCCCCACCGTGTCCAGTGTGCTCAAACCTCTACCGCCCCCGAAAGACGCGACCCAGCCCTGTCGTTGCCAGGGAAGTACTCCGCCGCCGCTCGACCGTGAGGTCG
>NZ_JBEXCV010000178.1:0-16746 GCF_040605455.1 Embleya sp. NPDC005575
ATGGGGGTGGGCGGGTTATGTGGGTTGCGGTGGGTGTACTCCGGCGCCGCCCCCGGCGCCGGCGCCGGCGCCGGCGTTCGCCACGGTGACGTACCACGACGGTGATGCGGAGGGCGCCCGGGACGACGGTGGTCCCTGCGATCACCCCGGGGACACCAGGGCTTGACCGTTTCCCGCCTCCATGCCGATCTCGACGCCCCGTCGAGCACTGCCCGACGAGGCGAAGTGCCGGGCGGACGCCGCGAGATCGGGGGCGCGCGGGGTCGGGCTTGTCGGTATGGGACCGGTGCGGGTGGGTGCCCGCGCCTGCATCGACGCGCCCGAATGTCGACCCACTTTCCCCACCGCACTTCCCCCACCGCACCGCCACGGGCCGCGGCGCCGGCGGCCGGCCCGATCACGGTCTCCACGTGTCCACGGAGTACGTCCGGACGCCCCGCACGCTCCCGGTGGACCACGGCCGCCGTGAACGCGGCTTCCCGGCGCCCTCGCCGCGCCGCGCCCGACCTGCGGGCCGCCGTCCACCGCTGCTCCGGAACCACCCCCGCCGATGTGGGCACGCGCCGCCCGTCGAGTGGCCACCGACGCGCGGGCCGGGCCGGAGCGCGGTCGTCTCAGCCCGGGAACGCGAATCGGTAGCCCTGGTCCTTCAGCCACGGCAGGAGCCGCGCGAGCGCGTCGACGCTCTGGGTGCGGTCGCCGCCCGCGTCGTGCATGAGGACCACGCCGCCGGGGCGCAGTTCACGGCGCACGTTGGCGAGGATCGTGTCGACGCCGGGCTTCTCCCAGTCGCGGGTGTCGACCGACCAGCCGAGGGGCTTCAAGCCGTACGCGGCCGACACTCGGCGCACGGTCGGCGACCACGCGCCGCCGGGCGCGCGGAACCAGTCGACGTCGTGGCCGGGGGCGGCCCGGGCGATCTCGTCGCGCGCGGAGACGATCTCGTGCTCGACTCGCGGGGTCGACCGCTTGTCGATCTCCTCGTCGTGCGTGACCGAGTGGTCGCACAGTCGATGGCCGGCGTCGACCACACGGCGCACCAGGTCGGGGTGGCGCGAGGCGTTGGGGCCGACCATGCAGAAGGTGGCCTTGACGTCGTACTCGTCGAGCAGCGCGAGCACCCGCGGAGTCCACCGCGGGTCGGGGCCGTCGTCGAAGGTGAGCGCGACCGTGCGGTCACCGGGGTTCGTGGTGCTTCGCACGATGCCCGTGGACACGAGGGGCGGAGGTATGTCCGCGGCCCCCTTCGCCGCCGGCGCGGGCCGGCCGGCCGGTGCGGCGTGGTTGCCGTGGGGCGTCGCGGCCGACGAGGGCGCGCCGGGGGTCGTCGACGCGGGAGTCGTCGGCGGAGCGGAGGGGTGCGGTTTCGAGGGTGCCGGCGCCGACGGCTGCGGGCCCGACGGGCCCGGGACGGTCGTTACGGCCGGGCCGGTGGGGGACGCGCCCCGCGCCCCGGGGCCGTCCGGTGCCGGGTTCGGGGAAGCCGTCGTGGGCGGATCCACGGGCACCGACGCTGCCTTGTCGCCTTGGGCGGGTCCCGCGCCGTCACCGGCGCCACACGCGGCGACGGTCAGCGTGAGCACGCCGATCACCGCCAGGGCCGGAAGTCGGCGGGCGGCATCCCGGCCGGGGAGCGCGGGGATCCGCACGCGACGGGCGACGGACGGCAAAAACGTCAGGACGGGCTTCGGCACACGAACTCCGGAAGAATCGGCAACGGGTCACGGGTGTCAACGCGACATGATCTGGGCAGAATGTCGACTTTGCTCATATTCTCCGATTTCGCGCAACAGGCAACCGTGTGTAAACACTCGCGCGACAACCCGCCACCAAGGCCCTCATCTGCGTCATCCTCAAACCGTCGACCCCACCAAAACCACCAGCACCACCGGCACCGAGCGCCACACCCCGCCAAGTGACCGACGCCACCGTCCGGCCCCCACCGCCTGCCACATCACCCCCACTCATCCACCCATCCACTGCCGCCACGCCGTCACCGCCGGAACCTCGCGCAGCCCCAGGTGTTCCAGCACCCGGTTGGCGTCCGCATCCAAGCCCACCACCCGTACCGCCCACACCCCCGCTCCCCCCGCGGGACATACCGAACCACCCGCACCGACACGCCCGTACGCCGCGCCGTACACCACCGACGCCCGAACGCCACCGCCCCCACCACGACACCACCCACGAGCGGGGTCGGCCGCGCCGCCGGTCTCGGCCGCAGAAGTCGTCCGGGGTACCGATCCGATCGCGGGGCCGGCGCCCTTCGGTGACGATGTGCGGCTGTACGCACCCGGTGCGCACGTGGTGTCGACGTGCCGACTCGGCGCGGTGGCCGAAGCGCTTGCCCACACGGTCGCCGCCCGCGGCGTGCCGTGCGTGTACGGCGACCCCGGACACGGCAAGACCATCGCGCTCCACCCGGCCCTGCGCCTGCTCCCGAGCCGCGTCCCGGTTCGCGCGCGCCGGTGCCGGTGAAACCGGCCCTGCCCCAGTTGCGCGCCGCGCTGCTCACCGCGTTCGGCCTGCCGGCCGCGCACCTGACGAACCGCATCGACGCGGCCGGACCGCGCGCTTCTCGACGCCCTCGCGCCCCCGGACGTGCTCGTGATCGACGACGTCCAACGCATCGCCGCCCCGGAACCGGACTACCTCCGCCTCCTGGCGGGCGCCCCCACCACCCGGACCTGCCGGGTGCTGTGCGGGGCAGGCGCCGAGCGCACCCTCGCCCGAGCTCCCGCGTCGGCCTCCCGCGTCCTGACCCGGCAACACACACCCCACGTCGACACCTCCCAAGTCGCCGGCGTACTACGCCTGTTCCGCCCCCTGTGGCACATCGCGACCGACGAGGACCTGCTCCACACCGACAAGATGCACGCGCGGGGGAACTTCCGCATCTGGGCGAAGCTCACCTCCCACGCCCACGCCCACGCCGCCCGCAGCCGCGGCCTCGACACCGCAGCACATCGCGCGCTGCTGACCTGGGTCTGCTCCCGCCTCGGCCCCAATCCCTGACCCACCCCTCCCACGCGCGGGAACGAAGGATTTCCATGAACACCACCACCCCCGACAATGCTCGGGAACCTTCAATGCCCCCGGCCGAGCCCGGCTCGACACCGTGCCGTCGACCGCCTTGCGGGTCCCGGCTGTTCGCCGTCTGCTCATACCGCGCGAACTCGAACCCGGCTAGGGCATCTGCCGCATCACCTTCCCCCGTCCCATCATCCGCACAGTGCGCCGGAACTGTTCACCGCCCCGGAACTGCCGGGCCAACCCCCGCGTCACGCCGGCGAGTTCGACCGACTACTCGAGTCTGCAATCGCCACCCAGCCGCGCATCCTCGTCCTGGACGAGGCCCGGGGGCTCAACGGCGAGACGGTCGCTGATCGAGCTGGTCGCCGCCTCGCCGCGTTCGGTGTCCGCGTCGTCGTCGACCCGGGCGGCAACCGGCCCGACGGTCTGCGCCGTGACCGTCTCGTCCTGCGCCCGAGCGCACCTGCGCTTGCCCCGCTCTCTCCCTCCGCCGCGACGAGGCTCGTGTTTCACGACGGATGTGCGCTGCCGGCCGTCGCGGTATGGGGGTCCGGTCGTGACGGCGGGCGGGTGGCCCGCGCGGTGGCGAGGCCGGCGAGGAGGCCCAGGGGGAGTGCCGAGATCCATACCAGGGCCGGTGCGCCGACGCGGCCGAGGGCGAGTCCGGAGGTAGGGCCGATCGCGGCGCCGATGTCTTGTGTGGTGGACAGGGCAGCCTGGTAGGTGGCGCTGCGTCCCGGTGGGGCATGGCGGGTGATGAACGTCGAGGTGGTGGGGCCGGAGATCATCATTCCGAAGGAGGTGACGAGCACGGCTGCGACGAGGGCGGGGTACCCGAGTCCGGCGGCGGCGAATCCCGCGAGGCCCACGCCTTGGAGCGCGGCGCCCAGGAAGAGCAGGCGCCCGGTGTCTCGTCGGCGGGTCCAGCGGCTGACCGGGATCTGGAACAGGACGATCGCGAGGGCGTCGACGGCGAACAGGACCGCGTAGGCGGTGGTGCCCAGGGGGTGGAGCGGGTGCAGGAGTACCAGGCCGTCGGCTTGCCACCAGGTGAAGGTGATGCTGAGCAGGCTGCCGCCGAGGACGAGCAGCGCCAGTCTGCGGTCGCGCAGGATCCGCGCGAGTGCCCCGTACGCCTCCTTGGCGTCCTCCCCGGTGTCTGTCTCGGTTGTCTCCGGGCCGATGACGCGGTCGGAGGGAACGGCGACGAGCACCGTCAGGGCGGCGCCGACGAGCAGGACGCCTGCCGCGGCGAACACGCCCGACAGCGAGAGGGTGACGGCTGCGGCTCCGAGGATCGGGCCGATCACGCCACCGACGCTTGCCACCACGCGGGTCAGTCCGTACGCGTGGGGGAGATCCTCGTCGGCGTGCAGGTCTCCGACGAGCGCTGCGATCGTGGGGTGGAACGCCGACTCGAAGAGCCCCGCGGCGAGGAACAGACCGAGGGCGGGTACCGGGTGGTGCACCAGGAAGAGGCTGCCGTAGCCGAGAGCCATTCCGGTCGTGGAGAGCAGCAGCATGCGGCGGTGGCCGATGCGGTCGGCCAGGGCGCCCCCGGCCAGACCGCCGGTGAACTCGCCGACGGCCTGGACGAGGAACAGCGCGCCGGCCGCCGCTCCGCTCAGCCCGCCGACACGGTGGGCCCATAGGATGACGAAGGGCAGCATGACGCCGTCGGCCAGGGCACCGAGCAGCCGGACGACCAGAAGTCCCCGGAAGGCCACCGTGACCTGTCGCGCCGTCGGTCCGCTCCGAGATCCGGGCGCTACGGCCGTCACATCGGGTTCCGCGACGTGACGGCGGGGCGGCGGTCGGCCGTCCAGTAGCCCTTGGCGAAGACGTTGTCCGGTCGGACGCCCGCGCTGTGCACGAGTTCGCGGACCGCCCGCGCCGCGCCGGCCTCGGCGAGGACGTAGACCTGGCCGAAGCTGCCCGCCCGTATCTCCTCCGCGACCACGGCGAGGAGCGCCTGCGGGTCGCCGGGCGGCCGGCCGCCGCGCTCGAGCCAGCACACCCGGCCCGCCGCGATCGGGACCCGGTCGGCGGGAGACTCGGTCTCGACGACGGCGGTGGCCTCCTGACCGGCCGGCAGCGCCTCGGTCAGGGCCGCGATCGCCGGCAGGGAGGCTTCGTCGCCGACGAACAGATGGCCGTCGGCCGGCCGTAGTTGCAGCTTGCCTCGGGGGCCGACGAACTCCACGGGGGAACCGGGTTTTGCGCTCGCCGCCCAGGTGCTGCCCGGCCCGCCGCCCGGGTGCAGGACCGCGTCGATGTCCCACTCGCCGGCCTGCGGGCGGGCGTGCCGAATGGTGTAGTGCCGCTTGACCCGGCTCCCGCGGGCGTCGGCGAGCAGCACCTCGATGTCCTGGGCCGGCAGGGGGGTGAGCCCGGTGAGACTCGGGCCGCCCACGGTGAGTCTGACCGTGCGGGGGGTGAGGTGGCGCCGGGCCAGCACCGTGCAGCGATGGGTGGTCTTCATCGGGTTTCCCTTTGGTGTCCGGGGACGGCCGAACATGCCTGCGGCCGCCCGCATTAATTCCGAGGCAGCGTGCCTCGATATGAGGCTAGCACTATTCCGAGGCAGCGTGCCTCGATACGAGGCCGGCGCCATTCCGAGGCACAGTGTCTTGATAAGCTGATCACATGCCACGCACAGCCCACGGGCAGGCCACACCCGGACGCCCCCGCAGCGAATCGGCGCGGATCGCCGTTCTCCACGCCGTCGACGACATGCTCGTCGAGCAGGGGTACGCGGCGATGACCATGAAGGGCATCGCCGAACGTGCCGGAGTCGGGCGCCAGACCGTCTACCGGTGGTGGTCCACAAAGGCGGAGATCCTGCTGGAGGCGAGCACGTCCGACGCCGCCCACGAGTTGGACGTCGAGCCGCAGGCCCGTCCCGCCGACGACCTCCTCGCCTTCCTCGAAGCGCTCACCGCCTTCCTCACCACTTCGCCGGCCGGCCTCGCCTACCGGGCGCTGCTGGGCGAAGCGCAGCACGACACCGCGGTACGCGATCTCGTCCGCGCCGCCGACCTCGTCGGCACCGCCACCTCGGCCGTGCTCGCCCGCGTACGCCCGCACGCCCCCGCCATGCCCACTTCGCCACTGGCCGCCGCCCAACTCGCCGGCCCCGTCGTCGCCGTCATCCTGGAGACCGGGAACCCCCTGACACCGGCCCAACTCGCCGACCACGCCGGGCTCCTCCTCGGCGCCTGGACCGCGGGCCCCCCGCGCTGAGCCGCCCGGCACAGCCCAAGCCCGACCCGATTCCTTCGACCACGCGGCTGTTCGTCGTCGTTCGGGTCCCGGCCGGCGAGGCGCCTCACCCCGGGACGCTCATGGGAAAACCGCGCCCGGCCGGAAGTGCTCCTCGACGAGCAGGGCGGACGAGGGCACGTGATCGTGCCCCGACAGGTACGAGGAGCCGGCCACGACACCGGCCGGCGCCCCGGGCCACCGGGAACGCACGACCAACGCACCCGCCGCCACGCGTCCGGATCACGGCGGTGGTTCATGACGACGTCGCCGTCCTCGGGCCAGACCCGATCGGGGACGAACTCCCCCCGCGCGACCCGCTCGAACACCGGCCGCCACTCGGCCGGCAAAACGCCCTTGCCCTCCAAAAGCGCCGCCAGGGAATTGGGACCGACCCCAGTCACGGCTTGCGCCGCTGACCGACGCCGAAGGGCCACAAAACCTTCATCATCTGCACAGCACCGCATCAAGTGGGTCCACCTACATCAACCTCACTCTCAGCCCTCGTGGAGCACTTGAAAGACAAGCTGAGATCCACTTCCGCAAGGGGGATTGCGCCATGCCCACAGATCCGACGTGCAACGAGTCGGTCAGCCTCCGGTCCGGAGGCCGCGCGCACAGCTCGGCGCCTCGTGGATGGACTGGATTCGATCGGAGCGGTTGATGCCAGCGAACTCCGTTTGTTGGTACCGGAGTTGGTTGGCAATGCCCACCGCCATGCCGGTGCGGCCACCGCCGTGTGGGTGAGCGCCGCCGGTTACGTGGTCTCCGTTGTCGTGGCCGATCGAGGCAAGACGTTCGCCCTGGAGGTGGGGCCGCCGTCGGCCGGCGACGAGTCTCGGCGGGGGCTGTACCTGGCCTGGAGTCTCGGCTGTGACCTGTCCGTAGGGCTTACGCACGACGGAGGGAAGTGGGTGGGAGCAACCTTCCCGCCCCGGCGGGGCCGCCCGCGACCGCCTTGGTGACCGGTTCGCTCTGGTGGTGTGGGAACCGTGCTGCGAGTATCGACGCCGTGACGGACGACATAGGAACGATTTTCGACCAAGCCGGTTGCGATGGCACGTTGTGTGTCCGTTCGCTCGGCGCCGGCGCCGAGTTCGACCTGCAGCCGATGAACCGGTGGCCCCGGCCTCGGTGGTCAAGGTGCAGATCGCCCTGGAAGCGGAGACCTGGTGGACGGTCGGCTGGACCCGGGTGCGCACGTGACACCGACCGCCGCGGACCGGACTCCCGGGCCCACCGGGGTCTCGCTGTTCGACGACGATGCGTCGTCTCGTGTCGGACGACCGCGCGCGACATGGTCGACCTGCTGGAGCTGATCCGGGCCGATCGCGCGGGACCGGCCGCCGCCTGTGCGCGGGTACGCGCCGTCTTGGCAAGGCAGTTGACCCGACATCGGATCGCGAGCGCCTTCCGATCGCCGGTGCGAGTCGCAGCCAAGAGCGGCAGTCCGCTCGGCGTGGTCCGCAACGAGATGGGCGTGATCTCCTACCCGGACGGCGGCCGCTGTGCTGCTGCCGCCTTTACCCGGTCCCGGCCGGGTTCGGCCGATGGCGCGAACAGCCGCGCCATCGGCACCACCGCGGCCAGGGCCGTCGCCACTCTGCGGGATGAACGCCCGTGACGGCCGCGCGCATGTGGCGGAAGTTGCTCGCTGCCCGTCCCCGAATCCGGAAGTCGTGGCGGGACGCTCCCGGGGAGGCGCTGACGCCCGATGCGATCGGCGCCGGTGTCGACCGGAAGGCAGGGGTAGGGGACTTGTCGCTCCCCGAGTTCGAGGCGAGGCCCCGGTGGCAGTCCACGGGTGATGGGTACTTCCCGTTCGTCGCGACGGTCGACGGCACGTGGTGGGTCCTGCGGGTCAATGCCTATCCCGACCACCCGGCCTGGACCCTGTTCGTGAACGGCGCCAAGCGCTTCGACGTCGACGTCGAGGGCGTCCGTCCGGCCTGGGGCCGCCCGTTCGGCCTGTCGGTCCCAGCACTGGAAGCGCGACTCACACAAGAGGTCTTGGCGCCGATCAGGGGGTTCGTGGCCTACGGCAGCGAAGTCGGTCAACCGTGCGACAACCCGTTCTGCTGCGGCTGACTCCGGCAAGGTGACCGGATGGCCGACCACCTGTGCTCCGCCACCACGCCGCTGTTGCCGCCGCCGGCGGGGTGGTGGGCCCTGGCGCAGCGACGATGCGGCAGATGACACGGACCGCGAGAACCTACAGGCTCTGCAGGGTCTCAGCCCGCGTTTCCTGGTCTCACGACCGATGTCGTACGAATTTCCTTTCGTGAGAATGCGCAGGTCAGTGGCACGCACTCAGCGTCCGATGCGAGGGTTCCGGCGCGGTCGTGCGATTCCGGATCGGACACGTCACGAGACACCGCGAGAAGCCCCAGTGGCTTTGTTCACGAGACGCGGTGCGGTGCCCAGGTGGGGCCTTCACGCGATACGTGAAGGCCGGCCGTCCGGCGCGCGGCACCCGATCGACGCCATCGGCAGCGATCACACGCGTGCCACGGCCCTGGCCCACGGGATTTGCCGATTCGTCCGACAGACCCAGCCGGCCTCGGTAGCGTCGATATGTGACCGATGGACCACATCACCCGTTCCGGATGTTCGGGGCGCCGAACACGATCGTGCGCTGCGAAGGCTGTTGGTGGGCGCACGAGTTGGACGAGTGCCTGCACGAGGACGCCCCGCAGGGCGTCCTGGACTGGCACATCGCCCATCCCCACGACGCGGTGGACCACCTGCGACCGCCCGGGCGCAACAGACGCCTGGCCATCCGACATACCTGCGCCGGCTGAATTACGGCGGGCTGGTGATCGGCGACGAACGCACCGGCGGCCTGGGCACCGGCTACAACACGGAGTGCCTGGCATCTACTGAACCCCGAAGCACGCACTCGTGGGACGCGCCGCGGCCGCGGAACACCTCACACGAGATCGAACAGATGAAAGCCACCCCGCCAAGCGCATCCCCCCACACAACGCCGACCGCTTCTCCTTGAGGTCGGGTCGCGCGCGACGTTCGGCCCAGGTCTGCACGGCCGCGCCGGCGGTGGCGCGTGCGACCTCGGTGACACAGCCCAGGTCCCGGACCGACGAGCGGGCGATCCGGAGACCACAAAGCTCGTGGCTGTTCTGCGCGGGTGGACTTGTCCCGGTATTCGCCACGACGAAGTGCCGGCGGAGACCGTTATGTTGTCGTACCGACAGGGTCGCCACATCCGTGCCCGACCTCGCGTCGGCGGGGCCAGGCACGGATGTGTTCCGTCTGCCGGTGTCGACGAACGGCGCGCCGTCACGTGAAGCCGATTGGCCACGGCCGGGCGCCCGCGCGCGGTTACGTGGTCGTCGGCGACCTGGGTCCGGTGTCGGGGTGGTGGGCCCACACGTACTGCGTGTCGGGGGTGACGGTCATCCCGTGGTCGTACAACCCCGGGCCGCCCGCCGCGATCCACCGGTCCCAGGCCGCCTCCAGTTCGTCGCCCAGCCGCCGCGTTCCGCCCTGGTACAACGTGGTTCTGCCACCCGCCGATGCGGAGTACACGGCCCACGAGGCGTCGCCGTCGTGGACCCACGCGTTCACCCCATCGGCGTCGCGCGCGGCTCGCACCCGCACCTCGGGCAGCACGACACGCAACGCGAACAGCAAATGCGCGTCGTCGCACAACGGCGCCAGGTCCCGGACGACACCGCGCTCCTCCCCGGCCGCCGCGTCGCCGCGCACGTCGCCGAATCGGCGCTCGGCCGGGGTGCCACGGGCGGGCATGAACGTGGCGAGCCCCTGAACCCACCCGCTCGCCGAACGTCCGTCGTCGGCCACGGTCAACGCGACATGACCCAACCGCCCCCACGGCGTGACCACACGGCCTCCGGGGCGAACCTGGGCGATCCACGCCCACGGCACCCGCTCCACCGCATAGGTCGAGATCACCCGATCCCACGGCCGCTCCGACGCCCGGCCGGCTGCGCCGTCCCCGACCTCGACGCTCACGTCCAGGCCGGCCGCGGCGAGTGCCTTGCGGGCCCTCTCGGCCAGGTCCGGATCGACCTCGATGCTGACGACGTTGCCGGGCCCGGCGCGTCGGGCGGCCAGCGCCGCGTTCCAGCCCGTTCCCGTGCCCAACTCCAGGACCCGGTGCCCCGGTTCCAGGAGCAGCGAGTCGAGCATGTCCACCACCACGGCCTGGCAGGACAGGCTCGACGTGGGCACCGCGTCGACGACCTGCGTCACCGCGGCGTCGTCCGGCCCGGAGTAAACCAGCGACACCCACGCGCCCTCGTCGACCGTCCGGTCGACCGGCGCATATCCGTCGCCGTCCCAGCGCCACAGCCGATCGGGCGCGAACTCGTCCCGGGGAGCCGCCTCCACCGCGGCGCGGATCCACGGTGCGCGCTCGGGCCAGTCCCCACGCCGTTCCATCTCGGCCGCCAACCGGGACCGCGCCTCGACTAGGTCCACGACGGGCTACTCATCCTTTTTGTGTTGGCCGTTCGACGGCGGGGGAGCAGGCACTTGCCCATCGGAATTGTTCGGCGGCGGATTCCCCTTCGACGGATCCGGCGGCGGCTTCTCGTGCTGTCCCATCACGCCTCCTCGGTCACCCAGAGAGACCCAATGATGACGCAACACCACATCGACGCGGAAGACACCGCGACCCACACCACCCGCAAAACCCACCCGACGCGGCGACCCAGGTCTTGCCGGTGCCACAAGCCATCACCGCGGTGGCCCGGCGCCCGCCGTACGCGATGCTGCCGACACCGGCGGGGTCGAGGTTCTCCAGTTCGCGGATTACGGCGGCCAAGGCGTCGTGCCGGTGGGGGCGCAGTGCCGGCGCGGAGTTGCGTGGGGTCTCGCGTCGAGGACGCGGTGGCGTGCGCATGAATCGTTCGTCACGCACCCCGCACCGACAGAGCCCTGCACACCCTGATGGCCGCCGAGTACGAGATCTTCCGCATCGAGAACCGGCTCGATCGCTGCATCTTCGGGTCAATCGCCGTACCGGCTGGGCAGGAAGAAGCGCATGACCTTCAACCGCCGGCGAGAAGGGCGAATGGCAGATAGCCGTCGACGCGGACGGAGCCGAGGTCACCGCGTTTTCCCGGATGACACCCACGACCTCCTCGCCCGCCTACAGGCCGAGTACGGCGCCAAGTAGCCCCACCACCCGCACGCGAAGAGAGTCCGCCCGGGTATGCATACAGAGCCTCTTGCCCGGGAAGCCCGGGACGACCGTCAAGGGTGCAGTCGGTCCCCGTTCATCGACGGCTCCGCTCGTTGCGCGATCAGGCGTTGACGAAGGTCGAGTTCCTCGGGTGTCTGCCCCTCGTCCGGGCGCGCGATGCACGCTCGGACGGGCCGGGCGATGTCGTCGCCGTCGGTTCGGTGGGCGAAGTCGGCATGGGCGTGTTCGACGGCATCGGGGTAGGCCGCGGCCTTCTCGTGTTCGACGAGCGCGCGGTAGACGCCGGCCAGGCTGGGGCTTCGTCCCTTGCGTTTGCCGGTGGGGATGATGGTCCGGGCGGATCGCCTCGACGCTGCATCTCGGGCTCTCCGTCGGGGATGTGATTTCGCAGTGGTGGGTGGTGCTGTGGGCTGGGGTGTTGCGGGTTGGGCGAGAACGAGAAGGATCGCGTCGACGCTGGCTTTGGTGGTGTGTTCGGTGGCGTCGGTGATGGCGGTTTGGCGGATGAGGCGGGAGGGGGCTGCCGATTCGTCCGGCGGTGCGCCGGCGGGTGGTGGGCGGCGAGGCGGCGGTGGTGTCCCGGCCCGGTGTGCGCTTTCGGGTCGAGGGCGGTTTCCACCCCGGCGATCAACGCCGGTCGGGCGGTGGTCCGTTGCCGGCCCGCCCCGGGCCCGGGGGCATCGGCGGGCGTATGTTCGTGGCGAGGGAGTCGATGGCTGGGGTGCGGACGGTCACGAACGCGGAGTGGTAGGCCAGGCGTTCCTCCCGGCCGCGTGGCGGCGCGCCGGGACCGGAATCACCCACCTCGGCGCCCGCGAATACGACCCCGCCCTGGGACGATTCATCAGCGTCGGCCCCGTCATGGACCTGGCTGACCCCCAGGCAAATGCACGGGTATGCCTACTCGCACAACAATCCGGTCGCGAGACCGCCGCCGACATCGCGGGCCTGCGCCTGGTTGCGGTGGACCCGCTCAACCAGCTTCTCCCCGCTGCGGCTGGCCTTGCCGGCCCCGGTTCAAGCGCTTCGGTTCAGATGTTCGAGAAAGACGGATACATAGGTTCGATCGGCGGCCTGCGAGCAGGGGAAAGTCGCCGTGGCGGCGTCGACTTCCGTCTGATGGAACGTACGCCATTCGGAGTTCTGCGCGGCCAGTGCCGCCAGTTGATCCTGCGGTAAATCGGGGCTGCCGGTCCGAACGCCGGCCATTATCGGGGTGTATTGCCTGCGCAGGGTTTCGATGAGCGCGAGGCGGGATTCTGCCGGATGTCCGGCCTCTGCCGCGCAGGTTCGCCAGGTCCGGAGTGCCGATTGGTAGCGTGGGTCACGGTGGACGTCGCTGTCCAACCGGTCCCACTGCGAGTTCGCCTCCGCGATGCCGTATTCCTTCTCGGTCGTGCGCTGCGCGTTTTCGGCGCACTTCGCGAGACGCTCGTCGTAGGTCTTGAGAACAGCGGCCGACAGCGTCCGCTGATATTCGACGTCCGCCGTGGCCGGGACGAAATGTGCGAAGACGGAGATGCCGAAGCCGCGTGTGCGCGCGTAGTCCGGGTTCGAGAAGTCGGTCGCGTCCTCGGTGTCGACCACACTGCGCGGGTCCTTGGGCGTGTACCGGAGGCCGTGTGAATTCATGCACTCGGATGTCAACGCTTCCGTGCGAGCGGCAACCTCCGTGTCGAACCGCTGCGACTCGGCATGATCGGCGGCACCCGCCAGAATCAGCACGAACCAGCGAGTGTTGGCCTTGGCCTGGGCCGTCCGGTCGGTCCCGCCACCATCGGATGGCAGGAACGTGAAGCCCGCCGCGACCGTCACGGCGACGCCCGCGGCCGCCGCCGCCATCGAAAGAGCCTTGCGTTTGCCCGGCATCGTTGCCGCCCTCGCCTTCCGAATAGGGAGCCCCGGCGTACGCCCGCATCTCCACGCACGCCGGGGCGACCACTCATGTACGCACGGCTCACGCCTTGTACAACTGGAGGGCCACCTGGAGGTAACCGCGGTTGTAGGTGCCGTTGCCGCTGCAGTCATAGTGCGAGGGGTTCAAACCGTTGCGCGAATAGATCGTGGACTCGTACCACTGGCCGCCACCGTTGCCCCGGAGACAATTGACCCTGACCGCGCCCTTGTCCTGACCGCTCACATACACGGTGGACCGCTGGTAGCGCTGATATCCGTTGTTCCAGTTGTCCGCGATGAACTGGTAGTCGCCCGTCCTGCCGTCCGCGTCGGTGTAGTGCCAGTGCTCGTTGATGTTTCCTATATTGTCGTAGATTTCCGCCTGGGCGGTGCCCGCCGTGAGGCCGATCGTGGCGCAACAAGCCACGGTGAGCGCCAGTGCGCCGAGAATCCTCGGGTTACGGGACATGATTGATCGGTACTCCTTCTGTCGGAATGCCGGACGGAATCGATCCGGCCGTGCGAATGCGCCGCATGCCTGGGTGGAGGCCGTCTGCGGACGCGGGCGCCGGCGCCGCGCGGGGGCGCCGGTCGTGCGGGATCGGCCCGATCGTCGATGGCTTCGATCGGGCCAAAGTGCGATCGGCCGAAAGGTCGGCGGATTCCCGAGCGCGCCGGTACCGTGGCGTCGAACGCACGCGCGAACGGTACGGGGGTATGGGTGGAAGTGGACGCGTTCGGGGTGGACTTACGTGCCCGGCGAACCGAGGTGCGACTCACCCGGGTCGGCGACCCTGCGGGCCGAGTGTGTGGCGGTCGGCGTTCGCGAACGGGGAAATGACGCGGGATCGCGTGGTGAGTCCGTCCGACTCCTCGCCGAGGCATGGGGCGGGTCGCGCCGGTCCACCCGTCGCCGAACCCGTTCGGCTGTGCGGGCTGTTGCCGAGCCGTTCCCCGTGGGGTGGACTCGGCCGGACTACGGTCCGTACTCGATGGCGGTGGCGGCGACCGGACGGGTGGACCCGTGCTCGGTCGACGTCGCATTCGAAACGGCGCCGGCGAAGGCCACGCCCGCGACGGCGGCGATGATGGCACCCGCGAGCCATCGACGAATGTTCATGTCTGTCCTTCCGTTCCCAGCGGAACAATCGCGTCGCGACCGGTAGGTACCGGCCGTGCCACCTTCAGGGTGAGCCCGCTCGGGTAGATCCTGCAATCCAGGCCCCGTCGAAGCCCAACGATTCGACAACCATCGACACACGACCCGTCGATTGCCCGGAAGAGGTGTCATGATCCGCATCGATCTGTCGGCGGACGCACTGGCGCACAGCCATTTCGCCATCTCGCCCGTCACCGTCACCGTCGACCTGCTCATGGCCCTGCACGAGCATCCGGCAGGCGTCCCAAACAAGTTCCGGGACGGCGCCGTCAAGGCGCTTACCGGTGCCGGATTCGGCACGCTCAACACCCTCGGAGCCCCCGGCGCGCACGGCTACTGTCCGGACTTCCTGCGCCCAATCCCCAACGCGCACATCGGCGACCTGGACGACGAGTTGCACACCATCACCACCACCGGCACCGACCGGGTCCGGCACGAGATCGACATCATCAGCGGCGGCGGGAAGTTACCCGGCAAACTCGCCCGGGCGACGGAGCAGGGCGAACGGCAGCTCACCCAGGCCGTCGCCGATCAGCTTGCCCGGCTGTTCCACACCGTCATCGCCCCCGACTGGCCACGCATCCGCGACCGCCTGGAGGCCGACATCGCCGCCCGAGCACGCGTTGCGGTCACCGGAGGGCTCAAGGCCGCCATCGACAGCCTCGACCAGTGCGTGGTCTGGAACGGCGACGGCATCGACATCAGCCTGCGGTATCCGCATCCTCGTGGGGCCCGCATCGCCGAACGGTACATCGTGTTCCAACCCTCGCCGTGGTTCCACCGGACGAGGTTCGCCATCGACCCACCCGGATCCCCCGACCGGCGCAGCCCCATCATCCACTACCCGGCCAAGCCCGATCGACGGACCGGACGCGACCAGCGGGGACGACGACCGGCCGCGACGGGGCTCGGCGAGGTGATGGGGGAGACCCGCGCGCTCATCCTCGCCGAACTTGGCGCCGGCGCGACGACCGCCGAGGTCGCCGGCCGGCTTCGCGTGGCCCGCTCCACCGCGTCGCACCACCTGCAACTCCTTTACCGCGCGGGGCTGGTCGACCGCCGCCGCGACGGAAAGCACGTCGTGTACCGGCGAGCGAGGCTGACGGCCATCGACGAGTGAGGCCTGTACGGGTGCCGTCGCTCCGCCACCCGACGGCGGCGTCCGCGCGGGCCGGGAAGCGCGGGTTCCGGGACTGGTGCCGCGACTCAGGGCAGCAGCCCCGTGGTGGGCCCGTCGTGCCGGGCGCTGTGAGTGTGTGTCCGGGTGGCGGTGGTTGGTCGTCAGTCGGGTTGATGCGTGGTGTGGGTGTTTGTGTGCTGGTCGGGGTGTGGATGACCGTGATCGTTTCGACTGTCACGGGGATGACCGTCGTCTGACGTCGGGTGTTCAGCACAAGCGGGTTGTTCTGCCAAGGGCATGTCCCGGCTGCACGGAACGGGGACGTGGCTTTGGTAGAAGGCGTCGACGTCGACCGCCGCGGCGACGACGAGTTCGGCCAGGCGCCGTTTGCCCAGCACCTTCCCGCACCGCCGCTCGACCGCGGCCACCGCTTGGTCGCAGGAGCCGCGCACCGCCTCGACGACCGCGACTCGGCGCAGGCCGAGCGAGTGACGGCCGGCCGGCAGCGACAACACGGCGTCCGCAGGGTGCACGTTGGCCAGCCTGCGGCCGCGGTGCGCGACCCGGGTGACGCGGACCGTCCCGAACAGGCAGGCCAAAAGGCGCGCGTGCCCCGTCTCCCGCCACGGCCGCAGCGCGTCGTCCGGGCCCACCACGATCGGACAGGCGCCGTCACGGAGTTGTTCCTCCTAGCGGCTCGATCCGGTGCGGCGTCGACCGCAGCGACCTCGGTGCCCTGTTGCGCATCGCTGATTACGGCCGGGCACGGCGTGTGGACCGGCGCGTACGCGCGCCGCCTCTTCTACGAGCGTCGACCGGGCTGTGTACGGCTCTGGGCTGTGTGCCAGCGGATCTCCCGTTCGTCGCCGACTTCCGGCCGTCGCCGACTCCCGTCCGCCGATGTCGTCCACCCGCCGTCGGACGCGTGAGGTTTCCTTCGTGTCGCCGCCGTGCACGGGAATCAATCCCGTATCCGCCCGGCTGGTTGCGTGCCTGTGGAGCCGCACGTCCGCCGCGTCTGCAACCCTTTCTTCGGTGGCGGTGTTCCACAGGTGATGAGCGACATGGCCGAGCAGTTGACCGATCTGC
>NZ_JBEXCV010000179.1:0-16660 GCF_040605455.1 Embleya sp. NPDC005575
CCGCGCCGGTGGTGCCGGCGCGGCTGCTGCGCACGAGGTTGCCCGGCCGAACACGCGCACCCGCGCGGCGCCGCCCTCGTGCAGCAAGGCCGCGCTCTCCAGGGCGGATTGACCCGAGCCGATCACCACGATGTCCCGGTCCGCACCGAGTTCGGCCAGGTCCGCGTGTTCGGCGGAGTGTGAGACCAGGTCGGCACCCAGGCGTTCCAGCACGGGCGGCACATAGCGGTGCGCGGCCAGCCCGGTGGCCAGCACGACCGCGTCGACCTCGACCTCGGTGCCGTCCTCGCGGCCGAGCGCGAAGCCGTGTCCGGCCGGTTCGACGCCGGTGATCCGCATCCGATCCACGTCCGGCACGAGCCGGTCGGCATACCAGCGGCCGTAGGCCGCGAAGGTCTCCCGGGGCACTGGCTGATCGCCCGTCAGCGGCCGTTCGCCCCGGTCACGTTGGTAGCCGGCCAGGTCGAAACCCGGCCTCGGTGCGGCGATCGAGGACGCGTCCGGCCGGGACTTGAGCAGCATGCCGACCGGCATGTGGCGTCGCCAGCTCTCCATGGGCCTGCCGAACACGCGTGTGGTCACCCCGAGTTGGCGCAGGTGGGCGGCGAGCGAGAGGCCGTAGGGACCCGCTCCGACGATGGCGACGGTCATGGTGTGCATCCTTCGGGCATTCGATATGAATTGTTGGCTTATCCGGTGAAAGGTCGGTTCGCGCTGCTAGAAAGATCCGGACGGGGAGGCGACGACATGGGTGGGCGAGGGGTCGAGCTGGATCGTTCGGTGCCGGCGCTGCTGTTCAAGGTCGGCCGCTATCCGCTGCATCACGGCTCGGTCGGCGCGGTGCGTTCGCTCGGGCGGGCGGGCGTCGCGGTGCACGCGGTGGTCGAGGACGCGTACACCCCGACCGCGCTCTCCCGGCATCTGAGTCGGCGACACGTGTGGCCCACCACCGGTCTGGAGGACCCGGCGGCGCTGCTGGATCGGCTGGTGCGAATCGGTCGCGGGTTGCCCGCCCGCGCGGTGCTGGTGCCCACCGACGACGAGGCCGCGCTGCTCGCCGCCGGTGCGCAGGACCGGCTGGCCGAGTGTTTCCTGTTGCCGAAGATCGAACCGGACCTGCCCGCGGGACTGGCCGGCAAGCGCGGGCTCTACCAGCGTTGTCTGGCCCACGGGGTGCCCGCGCCGGACACCCGATTCCCGGCCGACCGCAACCGACTCGTCGACTGCGCACGCGAGTTGGGCTACCCGGTCGTGGTCAAGAACCTCGCACCGTGGGATCGGCTGCGCGCCCCGATGGTGGCCGGCACCACGCTCGTGCCCGACGAGCGTGCCCTGCTCGCCCTGGTCGGCGCCCCGCGCGCGGTGTTGTTGCAGGCGTACGTGCCGCGCGAGGCGGCGCAGGACTGGATCGTGCATCTGTACGCCGCGCCGGACGGCCGATGCGCACCGGTGTTCACCGGCCTCAAGCTCCGATCCTGGCCGCCGCACGCGGGCGTGACCACGTACGCACGGGCGTTGGCCAATCCGGGGCTGGCGCGCCGGTCGGCCCGGTTGTGTCGGGCGATCGGCTATCGCGGGCCGGCCGATCTGGACTGGCGGCTGGACCTGCGCGACGGGCGGTACAAGCTGGTCGACTTCAATCCGCGGGTGGGCGCCCAGTTCCGTATGTTCGAGACCGAGCGCGGACTGGACGTGGTGCGCGCCCTGCACCTGGACCTGACCGGTCGGACGATCCCGGCGGGCACCCAACGCGAGGGCCGGCGCTACGTCGCCGAGCATTTGGACGTCGCGGCGTTGTTCGCCTACCGGGGTCGGGCGGGAGCGGCCCGGCCGCCCGGCTACCCGCCGGTCCGCGGCGGCCTGGAACCGGCGTGGCTGACCTGGGACGATCCGCTGCCCGCCGCGGTGGCCGCGGTGCGGGCGCTCGCCGTGGCCGTGCGTCGGCGCGGGCGCTGAGGGTGTGCGGTGACGGTGATCCGGCTGGTGCGCCGCGCGGTGGCGCTGCTGCTGCCGGCCGTGCTGGTCGCGGCCTGCGGGTCCGGGCCGCCCGCCGGGCCGCGACTGTTGTTCGCCGAGGACTTCACCGGTTCGACGTTGGCCGCCGGGCGCTGGGTGACCTGCTACGACTGGAACCTGGACGGTTGCACCAACGCGGGCAACCGGGAGCAGCAGTGGTACCGGCCCGAGCAGGTTCGGGTGAGCGGGGGTCAGGCGATCCTGAGCGCGGTGCGCCGGCCCACCCGCGGCGCGGACCACGTCGTGTACCCGTGGGCGTCGGGCATGGTCTCGACCGGGCGGCCGAGTTGGTCCGGCCGCCCGCGCTTCACCTTCACCTACGGCCGGGTCGAGGCCGAGTTGCTGATGCCGCGCGCGCCGAACTCGTTCCCGGCGTTCTGGCTGATGCCCGCCTCCCGGTACACACCGCCGGAGGTGGACGTGGTCGAGTTGATCGGCGCGGACGATCGGGCCCGGTCCACGGTGCACTGGCGCGATCCGGACGGTCGTGCGCAGGCGTGGGTGCACGAGTCGCCCGCGCGCGACTGGTCGGACCGGTTCCACCACTTCGCGCTCGATTGGGCGTCGGATCGCCTGACGTGGTCGATCGACGGCGAGCGGGTGTGCACGGTGACCGATCCGGCGCGCATCCCGAACGAGCCGATGGAGGTGCTGTTCACGCTCGCGATGGGCTATCCGGATCCGGTGCCGGACCAGGTACACGACGCCGAGCTGCGGATCCGATCGGTGCGGGTGTGGGCACCCTGAGGGCGGGTCCGCCGCCGACGGGTCGCTCACCGGGTCACCCGGTCCGGCCCGCCACCGGATCGCGGTGTCCCCGCCAGGGATCGGGGTGTCCGCGCCGGCGCGCCCGGGTCCGCCGCCAGGCCCGCCAGGCCGGCGTGGTCAGCCCGTCGCGAAACGGTGCGACCCGGGCGCCGGCGCCGGCCAGCCAGGCGTCCAGCCGGGTCGCGCCGGTGTTCGCGCGCACCAGAAGGCGGGAGATCCGCCACGGGTCGTCCTCGCGCGAGCTGTGCGCGTCGCGCACGGCCATCGCGGTGCGAAAGCCGGCGAGTCGCACCGCCTCCCGCACGGCCGCGTTGTTGTAGCCGAACGGGTAGGCGAACGAGGTGATCGGGCATTCCAGTTCGGCTTCCAGTCGCTCGCGCGAGTCGGTGATCTCGCGGTGCATCAGCTCGACCGGCAGGGTGTCCAACTCGCGGTGCGTACAGCCGTGCGCGCCGATGGTCAGGCCCGGCGCGTCGACGATCTTGCGCAGATCGTCCCAGGTGAGCATCTCGGCGGGCGGCAGCGGTGGCCGCGGGGTGGGCCACAGCGCCTCGGTGGTCACGTAGAGCGTCGCGGGCAGATTCCGCTCGACCAGTTGCGGCAGCGCGTACCGGGCGAAGTCGGCGTAGCCGTCGTCGAAGGTGATCAACACGCTGTGTCGGGGCAGGTCGCGCCCGCCGTGCAGGGCCTCGGTGAAGCGGTCCAGGCCCACCGGGACCCGGCCGCCGGCCAGGATCCGGTCGAGGTGGCGGCCGAACTCGGCCGGGCCGACCGTGAAGGGTGCGATCCACGGCGGCGGGTCGTCGCGTACCGAGTGGTACAGCAGTACCGGAACCGCGGTCTCGGATCTCATCGAATGTCCCTTCGCGAGGCGTACGTGTGCGCGACGGTGCGGATCAGCGCCGCGGTGGTGGTCAGCCCCGCGAGCGTGCCGAGCACGCGGGGTCCGGAGAAGGCGCCGGCGAGCAGGAACGCCTCGGCGGTCAGCGCGCACAGCGCGGCGCTGCCGGCGACCGAGGTCACCGCGGTCGCAAGTGCCGTGGCGCCGTCCCCGGCGAGCGCGTAGCCGGGCCCGACCGCCAGGAACACGGCCACCACGAGCACCCGCAGCGGTTGTCCGGCGGGCAGTGCCGGGGCGCCGAACGCGAGCCAGCCGGCCGCGGCGGGCAGCGCCGCGCGAATGGGGCCGGTCACCGCCGGGGACCATTTCGGGTCGGGGCGTCCCGGATCGGGGCGGCCTGCGGCGGCGCGGTCCCGGTCGACGCGGTGCTCGGGTCGATCCGGTAGATCACCGCGTCCCGATCGCGCAGGAGCAGGGTGAAGCGCGGGGCCGCGGAGAGCGTGCGGTCCATCCGTTCGAGTGCGCCCGCCGGCAGCAGTCCGGTCTGCTCGCACTCGGCCCGCTGACCGGCGGTCAGGAACAGATACGCGGTGCTGCCCGCGTATTCGTCGGCCAGCGCGGTCAGGCCGGCGACCGGATCGCGCACGACGCCCTCACGCAGGGTCGACGTCTCCATCGCGAACCAGCGGTGCTGTTGTCGCTCGTAATCGGCGTAGGCACCGGGGAAGTTGTTGGTGGCCGCGACGATCAGATCTCCGGGGGCGGACACCGTGGCCAGCCACTGCCGGGCGGCGATCTCGCCGTCGGCAAAGTGGTTCTGCCGCTCCTTGCCGTAGTAGCCGAACACGAACCCGGTGAGCAGAAGCGCGAACACCACCGGGAGCAGCACCGCGCGCGGGCGCGGGCGCCGTCGGTCGCCGAACAGCGGCGCGAGCCACGAGGCGATCAAGAACGCCACCGCCGGGAGCGCGAACAGGTATACGCGGAAGATGATTTCGCCGCCGTACGCGCCGGCCGCGAGCAGCGGCAGCGGCGCGATCGCCAGCAACGTGGCGGGTGAGCGGCGCAATCGCGGGCAGCGGATCAGCGCGGTGGCGGCGAGCAGCACCACGCCGGCGGTCAGCGCACGATCGACCCGGGCGACCAGCACTTGCCCGGGCTCGGCGGTACCCAGATCCACCATCCCGGCGTGCGCGTTGGCCTCGAACTCGCCGAACTGGGACCAGGAGGTGCCGAGTTGGTCGAAGACGAAGGGCCGGGCCACGGTCAGGTCCCAGGCCGGGACGGCGACCGCGGTGAGCGCGAGCAGGGGCAGGGCAACCCGGCGGTGGGCGCGCGAGCAGGCCAGCGTGCCGGCCGCGACCACGAGCATCAGCGGGGTGAGCTGATGCGCCGTCACCACCGCGAGCACGAGCGGCGCGCACAGGGTGAGGGTGGCGAGCGGGCGTCGGTCGCGGTCCAGGACCAGCGCCAGGATGCTCACGTAGAGTACGAACGCGAAGGTCTGCGGCGCGAAGTAGTCCTGGCCGACCCACGCGGTGCCGAAGTAGATCCACACCGCCGTCCAGACGATCCGCCGGTTGCGGGTGAGGGTGCGATAAAGCAGGACCAGCGGGCCGATCAGCAGCAGGTCGAAGGCGAGCGGCGACCAGGTCGCCAGGGTCAGCGCGTCGTGCACGCCGATGCCGCGAACCACGGCGGCGGCAGCGGCGAAGAAGCCCGGCCATTGGTGATACGGCGCCAACTCGCCCGCGTGCGGGAGGGTTTCGCCGGTGCGCAGAAACTGGTCGACCACCTCGACGTGCTTCCATGCCCACGCGTAGCGCAGGTGCTCGTACAGCACGGCGGGCGTCGCATGCAGCATGGTCACCAACGCGGCGGTGTACAGCGCGTATCGGGGCGCCCGGGCGGCGCGGTCGAGCAGGGTCGCGGCGAAGCCCGCGGTGAGCAGGCCCAGCGCGCACCAGTACAGGACCGGCAGCACGTCCAGCAAGCCGAGGCCGCCCATCCGGTCCACCGCGACCGGCATGCGCATCGCGAGCACCCACAGCAGCGCGGCGACCGGCAGGGCGAGCAGCCCGAACGCGCGGAAGGCGAGCGCCGCGGCGGTCGGCAGCGGCTCGTGGCCCAGGCCGCGCAGCCGACCGGTCGCGTACCCGAGCGCGGTGGTGAGCACGCCCAGGGCCAGGGCGGGGATGGTGGCCTTGGGTGGCGCGGCGTCCGGCGCGAACGGCCGGACCAGGGCCCGCGGGATGGTCGAGGCCAGGTAGGAACGCTCGGACGCGAGCGCGGTGTCGGTGCCGGTGTGCCGGCTGACCGCGGCCTTGGACAGGCCCTCGGCCCAGCAGCGGGCCCGGAAGTAGCGCCATGTGGTGCGCGCGGCCGGGACACGGTGGCGGACCACGGCGGCGGGCTGGTAGCCGAGCGTGCCGCCGCGGTGCCGGGCCGCCGCGCGGATGCACAGCTCGGTCTCCTCGCAGCCCAGCGGGCGGGTGCCGACCCGGCCCAGGTCGGTGCGGAAACCGCCGATGTCGAGCAGCACGCCGCGCCGGAAGGACATGTTGGCGCCGATCAGGTTGCGTACCGGCGCGGCGTGTTCGGGCATGCCCCGGTAGGTGCAGCCGACCACCCAGTCGAACTCGGCCGGGAACCAGGCCGGGCGCCCGGTGTCCCAGTTCGGCCGGATCCGGCCGCCGACGCCGAGCACCTTCGGGTCGGTGTAGCCGTCGAGCAGGCGCATGGTCCAGTCGGGTTCGGCCACCGCGTCGTCGTCGAGGAAGGCCACGATCTCGCCGTGGGCCCCCTCGACGCCGGTGTTGCGCGCCCCGGAGAGGCCGCGTCGACCGCGGTTGCGCAGCACGGTGATGTCGGTGAACTCGCGGGTGGCGCGGGTGGCGAGTTCGTGGCAGTGGTCGGCGACCAGGATCGTCTCGGCTGGTGGCTCGTCCTGCGCTCGGATCGAGGCGAGGGCGGCGCTCAGGTCGTCCCAGCGGTCCATCGTGTAGGCGCAGACGATCACGGTCAGGGTGGGTCGGGGCGGCGTGTGCTCCGCCGGTGGCACGGCCTGCCGGGCCGCCGCCGCCCGGGCCCGCCGGACGGCCGCCTCCTCGGCCCGGATGGCGACCCAGGCCAGGCGCCTGGTTTGCGGTGGGGTCTCCGTCATGCGGGCCTCCCGGGGGTGGTGGGCAGCCAGACCCGGCGGGCGGTCAGCAGCGCGAGCGCGGTCGCGGTCTGCGCACCGAGCCATGCGACGCCGGCGCCGAGCACGCCGAGCACGGGCAGCAGGACGACGGTCAGGGTCAGTACGACGGTGGCGAGCGCGGCCTGGATGGCAACCACCACGCGCATCCGGCCGAGCACGCGGCATGCGCCGATCGCGGTGGCGACCACCAGGTGTGGCAGCGCGGACAGGGCCAGGAGTTGCAGCAGCGTCGACCCGTTGCGGGCATAGCCGGGCCCGAACACGCGCAGCACCAGCGGCGCGCCGGCGACGAGAGCGGTGATCGCGAGTGCGAGCAGTGCTCCGGTGTGCCGGAGCACCCGACGGCAGGCCGCGCCGAGTCCGGCGCGCTCGCCGGCCGCCTCGACCAGCAGCGACGCACCCATGTTGAGGCTGATCAGGTAGAGCGTGTTGGCCACCACCCAGGCGAGCGAGAAGTAGGCGCTCTCCCGGGCACCGACGTGCTCCAGCACGATGATCGGCGGCAGCGTGGTCGCGGCCAGCCAGCACAGCGTGCCCAGATAGTCGGCGCCGGCGTAGCGCAGGACGGAACGGCCGAGCAGGAAGCCGGACCCGTCCCGAACGCACCCGGGCCGGCTGGTCGGCAGCAGTCGGGCGAACAACCACGCGTCCACCACGACCAGGGCGGCGACCAGGGCGAGTGTCCAGGACATCAGGATCCCGATCGTGGGCATGAGCCCGGCGAGCGCGGCGACGAAGACGATCTTGGCGACCGCGAAGCCGCTGTTCTTGCCCACCACCAGTCCCGGTCGGCGCAGTCCGGTGAGCGCGCCGTCCTGGAGCGCGAACAGTGCGTACGCCACGGTGGTGGCCACGAAGCAGCACCCGGCCGCCGGTTCGCGGAGGAACCCCAGGCCCGGCGCGCACACCGGGATCAGCGCCAGGAAGCCCACCACCGCGACCAGCGTGGCGCCGCACGAGGCGGCGTACCCGGCTCGGATCAGCGCGCGCCGGTCCTGCCCCGCCTGCGGCAGGAAACGCACGAGCACGTTGCCCAGGCCCAGTTGGCCCAGCCCGGAGAGCAGCATCAGCGCGGACACGGCGGCGTAGCTGCGGCCCACCGTCGCGTCGCCGTACCAGCGGGTGGCAAGTGCCCAGTAGCCGGCGCCGAATGCCGAGGTGACCAGCGATCCGACGGTCAGCACATGGCCGTTGCGCAGCAGCGGATCCACCCGAAGGCGGCTCGGCCGGCGCAGCTGAGCCTGCGTCACCGGGCCTGCTCCGGTTGCTCCCAGGGCGTTCGCACGCCGTGCATGCGCACCCGGGCGTGCAGGTAGGCGAGCGGGCCGCCGGCCAGCGCACGACGTTCGAGCCCGGTCAGGCGGGCGGGCCAGGGGACTTCGGGCCGGCCGGGCGCGCGGGTGCGGGCCAGGGCGTACCGGATGCCGCCGGGCACGCGGCGGGCGAGCACGCCGAGCGTGCGCGGCTCGCGCAGCACGGCGGCGGTCAGGTAGGCGCCCAGGCCGGTGCCGTAGCCGCGGACCTGGTGCGCCACCGCGGCGCGATCGGCGCGATGCCGGTGCCAGATCAGCGCGCCGGGTTCGTAGCCGATCCGGTGGCCACGCACGATGGTGCGAAAGAACGCGAGCAGGTCGTCGCCGCCGCGCGCGGGCGTGCCGGCCCCGGTCGCCGGGTCGAAGCCGCCCATCGCGCGCAGCACGTCGGCACGAAAGGCCATGTTCGCGCCCGAACCGAAGCGGCCCGCGGTGAACGGGAACAGCGGATCCGTCGGCGGCGCCTGGGCGTCGTACAGCACGGGCTCGAACCCCTTGGCGAAGCCCCCGTGGTGATGCAGCAGCAGCTGCGCGGGGGTGCGCAATTCGGCGGGCAGGATCAGCCCGGTGACACACCCTGGCCGGCCCGCCCGGGCGAAGCCGGCGACCAGGCCGGCGACCCAGCCGGGGTCGGCCAGCACGTCGTCGTCGGTGAAGGCGAGCAGTTCGCCGGTGGCGGCGGCGATGCCTCGGTTGTGCGCGAGCGCCAGGCCGGCGCGGGGTTCGCGGACGTAGCGCACCAGGCCGGCACAGCCGCCGCGGACCACGCTCGCGGTGCGGTTGGTGGTGGGCGCGTTGTCCACCACGATCAGCTCGATGTCGGGATAGGTCTGCCACAGCAGGGTGCGCAGGCACGCGGCGAGCATTTCGGGTCGCTCCCGGGTCGCCACGATCACGCTGACCCGCGGCGTTTCCCGGCGTGCGGGCGGTCCGGGGCTGTGGTCGGGCGGGGCGGGGATACCGAATCGGGCATCGGCGGCGGCGATCAGCCGATCCGGGTCGGCGTCGTACGATTCCAGGTCGAGCAGGCCCACGGGGGTGCCGTTGTGCCGGACCAGGGCGAGTACGGCGCCCGTGGGGCACTCGGCCGGTCGGCCGTCGGGGGTGGTCAGCCGGGCGATGCCGGCGGCGGTCAGGTCGAGCACGCGCACATGCACCAGGTCGCGCGGGGCGACGGCGGGGTCGGCGGCCGTGCGGCTCGGCGCGACCGGGCGCGGGATGCATACCGGGGTAGGTGCGGCGGCCGGGTCCGGGCCGGACGGCGGGTCGGTGTGCTCGGCCGGGCGCCGGCTCGGGATCAGCGGCGTCGGGTTCGGGTCCGGATCGGGTCGCGAGGTCAACCGCCCTCCCCTGCCCGGATCGTCCGCACGCCGCCGTGCTCGCGCAGCACGGTGCGCAGCACCCGGTGTCCGTCGCGCAACGCGTTGAGGTTGGATCGGCCGCTGCGGCGAGGCAGTTCGAGACTGGGCACCTCGGCGATGCGCAGCCCGGCGCGGAGCGCGCGGACGATCATCTCGGCCTCGATCTCGAAGCCGGTCGAGCGCAGGTCGAGATGGTCGAGGAAGCACCGGCGAAACGCACAGAAGCCGTAGCACAGATCGGTGAGCCGGTAGCGGTAGAGCCGACTCACCAGCGCCATCAGCGCGTAATTGCCCATACTGCGCAGCGTGGTCAGGTCGAGCGATCCGCCGCCGCCGACGAACCGGGAGCCCTTGACGAAGTCGTAGCCGTTGGTCAGGAAGTGCACGTAGTGCGGGATCTCCTGCGGCGACATGCTGCCGTCGGCGTCGATGGTGACGATGATGTCGCCGGTCGCGTGCCGGAATCCGGTGCGCAGCGCACTGCCCTTACCGGGCCCGGACTGCGGGATGACCCGGGCCGCGGGCAGGTAGCGGCGGGTGATCAGCGAGGTGGCGTCGGTGGAGTCGCCGTCGATCAACAGGACCTCGTCGACGCCTTCGGGTATCTGTTGGAGCACCCAGGGCAGGTTGCGGGCCTCGTTGCGGGCCGGTACGACCAGGGTGACCCGGTCGCGCGGCACCGCGTCCGGTACCGAGTGCCCGGCGCGCAGCGGTGTACCGCCGGGCAGTTCGGCGATCCGGGGCAATGGACGTGTCGCGTGTGCCGTGTGCGTCGTGTCGTGCATGACCGGCCCCCTCCCGTCTGCCGCGCGCCCCGGGAGGCGCCCGGCATCGGGCCGGCGGACCGGCCCGAGATCGGTGACGCCGGGTGTCGATGGCACGACACCCGGTCATCGCTGATCGTGGTTGGGCGGCGAAAGCAGGGTCAATCGGACCGAAGATGCTTTGCCAAGACGTTACGGTTGGGCGTTTTTACCGTCGAATGCCAGTTCGGTGATTTCCGTGCCTCTTGGGGCGATATCGGCCGTTTCAGCAGGAGCAGTCGCACGAACAACATTCGCCGCACTCACAGCAGCTGCCGCAGCAGTCACAACCGTCGCAGCAGTCCCCGCAGTCGCACTTGTGGCAGCAGCCCTGCCGCTGTTGGCCGGTGCACGGGTCCTCGAACGATTCGCGGCAGCACCACTGGCACGTGCAGCACAACCCGGCCCAGATCGCGCAGGCGACGAACACGTTGTGCCCGCCGGGCGGCGGAGGCGGCGGGGTCGGACCACCGGGCGGACCCCACGGGCTGTTCGGGTCGTAGGGATTCCCGGGCGGCTGCTGGTTCGGCGGCTGCGGGTAGGGCGGCTGCTGGTTGGGCCAGGAACCCTCGGGCCGCGCGGCCAGACGCCGTTCGGGCCGTTCGCCGTGCTTGGCACAGCCGTTGCCGTGTTTGCCGCCGACCGAGCAGGACGGCGACTCGACCGGGAAGCCCGCGTGCCGGAAGGACCGGTCGATCGCCTCGTCGATCTCGTGCACGAGCAGCCGGTGCACGAGCACGCCGTCGACGAACTCGACCTCGGCCAGCGCGAGTCTGATCCCGGTGGCGGCGTCGCGGCACAACCGGTGCGCCTCGTCCGGCCCGGTCCCGGTGGCGAGCAGCGGGTTCCAGGCGCCGGCCGCACGGTCGGCGTGGATGTCCTCGACCGCGTCGAGCAGGTGCGCGAGCCGCCCGAACAACCGACCCGCCTCGGCCAACGACTTGGCGTTGTCCGGGCGTTCGGCCAGCACCGCGGTGTGCGCGAACGCGGCGCCGGTCGCGGTCTCGGTGGGTTCGGTCACGGTCAGCACGGACACACCCGGCCCGGCCAGCGCCTCGACCTCGACCTGCCGGTCCACCGCCTCGACCATCACGGCCGTGTCGAAGCCGACCTCCAGCGCGGCGTCCGCACCCTGGCGGGCCCAGCGCTCGGCAACCCGGCGCGCACCCCCCGCCACCGCGCGCCGCTTGTACACGCCGTCACCGTCGTCGATGTGGTCGCGCATCTTCGCCGACGCGAGCACCAGGGACACCGCGCCCGCCAACCGGGCACCCTCGCCCATCGCGACGTCGGCCCGACGCATCGCGCGCAGCGGGCACGGGCCGGCCTTGCGTCGGCCGTCCGCCGTGGGCCGCGCGCACTGCGCCTCGACCAGGACCGAGATGATCAGCCCGTCGTAGTTGGTGGCGACCCGGGCCGCCTGCCCGTGGTCGTCCCGCAGCGCGAGACACATGCCGCACAGATGCGCCATCCACTCGCTCTGCAGTTTCTCCGACAGTCGATGCCGGCACGGCCGGATGATCCCGAACAACCCCTCGCCCCATTTCACTGCGCCGTTCCGGTCCCCCACGGACGGCTCAGCCTACTGATCACCCGTCACCTCCGTTCGGGATCCGCACCCGGGCCGGCCGGGGCCGACGACCGGCCCACCCGTAGGATCCGCAGCGTGAGCGCATCGATACTGGTCGTCTGCAGCGGGAACATCTGCCGCTCCCCCTTGGTCGAGGCGCTGTTGCGGCACCGGCTGGCCGGTTCGGCGCTGCCCGCCGAAATCTCCTCCGCGGGCACGATCGATTGGAACAGCCGGCCGATGGCCGACAACAGCGCTCTGGTGCTGCGCGAATACGGGATCGACCCGGGCACGCACCGCAGCCGCAAGCTCACCGCCGACCTGCTGCGCGCGGCCGACCTGGTGATCGGCATGTCGCGCGAACACCACTGGGCGATCGAGGCGCTCGCCGCCGATGCCCTGCCCCGCACCTTCGTGCTCGGCGAACTCGTGCGGCTGGGCGAGCGGTTCGGCCCGCGCGGCGAACTGCCGCTCACCGACTGGGTGGCCCGGGTCGACGCCCTGCGACCGGCGAACCGACTGGCCCGTCCCGCCGACGAACTCGACGACCCGATGGGCGAACCGCTCGAGTCGTTCCGGGTGATGGGCGCCCGCGCGGACGAACTCACCGCGCGGCTGGTGGGCCTGCTGGCGGGGTGATCCGTTCGCGGCGGCGAGCCGGCTCATTCGAACAAATGATCTTTCCTCGCCGTACGGCAAGGCCCCTGGGCACACCGACCTTTTGGCTGCCTCGTAGACTCGCTGTCCCGTCGTGGGGATCGGCGGTACCGGGTGGGGTGGTCATGCGCGACGCAGAGCACAACCGGAACGACCAGGGCGACCGCGAGTACGGCGGTCACGACGGCGACTACGAGGACGAGAACCGGCGCCGGCACGGCTGGGTTTTCCTCGTCTTGGCGCTGTTACTGGTCGTCGGCACGGGTTACGGGGCCTACTCGTTCCTGAGGCAGGACGACCCCGCCTCGACCGCCAAGACACCATCGACCGCGTCCGGGACGGCGGGCGCCGTGGAGCGGAGTCCGCGCAACGCCGCGCGGCGCTTCCTCGGCGAGTGGCAGGCGGGCAATTGGACCGGCGCGGGCGCGCTCACCACCGATCCGAACGCGGCGGGCGCGGCCCTGGTGGGTCTGGACGACGGGCTCCGGGTGAGCAGTCGCCGCCTCACCGTGGGCGAGGCGCAACCCGAACGGCCGGACGGCGGTATCCCGGTGCCGTTCGAGGCACGGCTGACGCTCGAAAACGCCGGCGAATGGACGTACACCGGCACGCTGACCGTCGCCAAGGCGCCTGACCGGGGCTACCTGGTCGGCTGGGCGCCGACCGCGCTGCATCCGGAGCTGACCGCGACCACCCGGCTCAAGCTGGCGCCCAATCAGGGCGGCGTCGGCGGCGAGGAGTTGCGCGCGAAGGACGGCTCGGCGCTGTCGCCGACCGACTACCCCTCGCTGGCCGCGATCCGGACCGGACTGGCGAGCAAGGCCCGGCCCGCCGAGCAGGCCGCGTCCGGCGGCACGGTGCTGCTGGTCGACGCGGGCACGAGCGCCACGGTCAAGCAGGTCGCCACGGTCGGCACGGTGCAGACCGCGCCGCCCGCGGACGGCGGCGTGCGGACCACGCTCGACGCCAAGCTCCAGGCGGCGGCCGAGCAGGCGGTCGGGGGCGAGTCGCGGACCACCTCGCTCGCGGCGGTGCGGATCGGTACCGGCGAGATCGTCGCGCTGGCGAACAACCCGGCGGGCGGCCCGAACAACGCGTTCCTGGGCACCACCCCGCCCGGCTCGACGCTGAAGATCGTCACGGCGGCAACGCTGCTGACCAAGGGCGCGGTCGACCTGGACGACAAGGTCGGCTGTCCCGAATCGGCGAACGCGGGCGGTATGCGATTCACCAACTCCGAGGGGCGCGCGTTCCCCGAGGGCACCTTCAAGCTCGCCTTCGCCCAGTCCTGCAACACCACGATGGCGAACCTGTCCGGCAAGCTCACCGGCGGGGACCTGGCCGGCATCGCGCACGACTGCTTCGGCATCGGCGGCAACTGGAAGACCGGGATCGTCTCGTTCGACGGCCGAGTACCCGTCGCGACCGACGACACCATGAAGGCCGCGAACATGATCGGCCAGGGCCAGGTGCAGATGAACCCGCTCACCATGGCCTCGGTGGTCGCCACCGCCAAGTCCGGTACGTTCCGCCAGCCGCATCTGCTCGTCGACCAGGAGGGCCTGTGGCGGGCTCCGCGCGGGCTCGCACCCGCGGTGAGCAGCCGGTTGCGCACGCTGATGCGGGCGGTGGTCACCGAGGGCACCGCGCATGACTCGCTCGGCGGGCTCGGCGGCGACGTGGGCGCCAAGACCGGCACCGCCGAGGTCGGCGGCGGCAAACCGAACAACGGCTGGATGGTCGCCTATCGCGGCGACATCGCGGTCGCGGTCTGGGTCGAGGGCGGCATCACCGGCGGTAGGTCGGCCGGGCCGATCGTCAAGTCGTTCCTGGGTGCGGCGGGCTGAGCGGCCGTAGTCCATCATGGGCAGCGTGAGCGAACACGATCTTGCCGACGAGGGCCCTGGCCGGGCCGAGACCTTCCTCGACCTGCTGCGCTTGGAGCAGATCGAGGAGAACATCTTCCGGGGCTGGTGCCACGCCGGCGCGCCGCTGCGGGCCTTCGGCGGCCAGGTCGCCGCCCAGGCCCTGGTGGCGGCGGGCCGCACGGTGGTCCCGGACCGGCACGTGCACTCGCTGCACAGCTACTTCCTGCGCCCCGGCAGCACCACGGCACCCATCGTGTACCAGGTCGACCGGGTCCGGGACGGGCGCTCGTTCGCGACTCGGCGCGTGACCGGCGTACAACACGGCGCGGTGATCTTCACGCTGTCGGCGTCCTTCAAGGTGGCCGAGGAGACCCCGGGGCACCGCCGCGCGATGCCGGACGTCCCGCTTCCGGAGGACCTCCCGGATCCGTACGAGAAGCTGTCCGCCGAGGAGCGCGCGCACTACGAGGAGTCGCAGACCCGGCTGCTGATGGACCTGCGCTTCGTCCCGGAGGACCGATCACCGGGCACCCACATCGTCGACGGCATCCCGCACCAGAGGGTGTGGATGCGGGCCGCCAAGCAGCTTCCGGACGACCCGCTGCTGCACGTGTGCGGGCTGACCTACATGTCCGACCTGACGCTCGCGGGCACTGCGGCCAAGCCGTACATCACCGATCCGTCGAAGCTGCAGATGGCCTCGCTCGACCACGCGGTGTGGTTCCTGCGTCCGTTCCGCGCCGACGAGTGGCTGCTGTTCGCCCAGGCTTCGCCGTCCGCCCAGGATGCCCGCGGGCTGGCGATGGGCGAGTTCTACAACCACGACGGAGTGCTGGTGGCATCAGTGGTGCAGGAGGCGGTGATCCGGCAGCGGTAGCGTCCGGCGCGCGCTCCGCCGCCGGCCCGACCCGCCACGAATCTCCGTTCGGGGCAGGGGACTTGCTTGGTTTCGTGGTCCATGCCCGGTCGATTGCGGTTAGGCTCCCCGAATTCGGATTGAAGGTCGGGGGGGCTGCCGTGTCCGAGTTGTTCGAGCAAACGCCCGCACCGGGAGCGGCGATCGCGTCGCCCGGGGTCGCGGCGCAGATCGGCCGATCACGTCGGGGCGCACTCGGCAAGCGGCTGCGGGGGCTGCTGTACGGGCTGGTGATCTCCGGTGCGCTGCTCGGGTACGGATGGGGCCGGCAGGGCGCACCTGGCGCCGGGGCCTCGGTGGTCGTCGGCGTGATCTTCACGATCTTTTTCGTTCTCTGGGTCCCGGCCAGGATCGCCAACCACGTGAGTGCGGGCCGGGCGGTGCACCGACTGCTGCGGGAGCATCCGTGGGTGCCGGTCCGGTTCACCTTCACGGAGGTGGAACATCCGGATGGGTACCGGATCGAGGGCGTGCGGTTGCTCAAGGCGGACGGCGACACGCTGCTCGACCTGGACATCCCCTGGTCGGCCGAGCTGCGGCGGCAGGTGCGCGCGTCGAACGTGACCCGGCTGTGGTGCGCGGGCGATCCGATCACCGGTGCGGTGATCGCGCTGCCGGGTGGCCTGCACGCCTTCGTGTACACCCCGGACGCCGAGCCGAGCCCGGCGCTGAGCGCGACCGCCGCCGGGCACGACCCGCGGGCGGGCGTACCGGCCGGCATCGATCCCGGCGGGCTGGTGCTCGCGCCGCGGCGCGGGGTGCGCCTGCTTCGGCTGATCGCGTACAACGGGGCCGGGCTGGGCGTGCTCTCCCTCGTCGGCGGTCTGACCGGGTTCGCCGGCGACGACCGGTCACGGGCCTTGAGTTACCTGGTCCCGCCGCTCATGGTCGCCATCCCGTCGATCATGTTCCTGTTCATTCCGTTGACCGTGCCGACGCTGCGGATCGACGGCACCGGCATCACCCGCACCTCCGTGCGCGGGAAGATCGCCCGGCTGACCTGGGCGCAGCTGGTCGACGTCGAATTCCGGGGGGCCGAGCTGAACGCGTACTTCCGGCCCGGTGTCACGACGGACGGGTGGTACCTGTCCCCTCGCACCGGCCGTCGGAGCGGCGCGCTGGTCTTCCGGGAACGCTTCGGTCTGTCCCCGACGGAACGGCGGGCCCGCCGTGCGGCGATCTCGGCGGCGCTGCCGTTCTTCGCCTGGACGGTCGCGGGGGCGGCGGTGCACATCGACCTGGGCGACGGTTCGACCGCCCCGCAGCACTGACCACCGCCGCGGGCGCCTTCGGGACGGGCGGGGCGGGCGCCGCGGGCCCGGTCACGGCGGCGGTGCGGAGCCGG
>NZ_JBEXCV010000180.1:0-16655 GCF_040605455.1 Embleya sp. NPDC005575
TGACGTACGGGTACTTCTTGCGGAAAGGTTCGATCGCGGCGGCCAACGCAGCCTGTGCCGCCGTCCGCCAGTCGTCCATGACCCACATGGCCGGGCGCAGGCGGGTGGATCTCCCGCCTGCGTGGGGTGTGCGGCTGTCAGCCGACCGGCGCCTCGGTTCGGGTGTCGCCGGCCTGCGGCTCGGCGGGGCGGATCGTCTCGGCGGGCGGGTTGGCGCTACGGCGCGCCCACAGGTAGTAGAGCGCCGAGGTGACCACGAGGCCGACGATCCAGGAGATGTCCGCGCCGTCCAGCTTCTTGGTGAGCGCGCCGGTGTACAGCTTGGTGGCCAGGAACGGGATCTGCACCACCACACCCACGACGTAGCAGGTCAGGGCGGTGACGTTCCAGCGGCCGTAACGGCCGTTCGGGTCGTACAGCGCGGGGATGTCGACGCGCTCGCGCGAGATGAGGTAGTAGTCGACCAGGTTGATCGCGCTCCACGGCGTGAAGACCATCAGGAGCAGCAGTACGAAGTTCTTGAAGTTGGTCAGGAAGTCCGCGCTGGCCGCCATCGCGATGACCACCGAGACGGCGGTGAACCCGATGATGTACGCCGCGCGGGCGGCCTGCGAGATCCGCGAACGCCCGTCGAACGCCGTTACGATCGTCAGGATCGACATGAAGCCGCCGTACGCGTTCAGGCAGTTGACGGTCAGCTTGCCGACCACGATCACCAGGTAGATGAGGAATGCCAGGAACGCGGGGCCCGCCAGATCGCCGAGGAAGCCGACCTGGTCCGGCAGGAACGCCTTGCCCGCGACGGCCGCGGTGAGCGCGCCCAGCGTCATGGCGATCTGTGATCCGACCACCGAGCCTGCGAACGTCGACAAGAACGTCGCGCGGGGGCTGGTGGTGCGCGGCAGGTAGCGCGAGTAGTCGGCGACGTACGGGCCGAAGGTGAGCTGCCACCCGGCGCCGAGACCGACGGCGAGCAGGAACGTCGCGACGTCGAAGCCCTTTTCGCCCACGTGCGCGCCGACGTCGTACTGCGTGAAGAGGCGGATCATCAGGTAGCCGAGGCCGAGCACGCCGACGACGGTCGCGATGCGGCCCGCGAGGTGGATCAGGCGATAGCCGGTGACCGCCACCACCGCGGTCAGCGCACCGAAGATCAGGATGCCGACCTTGGCATTGTCGATGTGCAGCATCTCGCACACCGCCTGACCGGCCAGGACGGTGCCGGTCGCGGCGAAGCCAAGGTACATCAGGATCACCAGCAGCAGCGGCAGGACCGCACCGTAGACGCCGAACTGCGCCCGGCTGGAGATCATCTGCGGGACCCCGAGCCGCGGCCCCTGCGCCGAGTGCAGCGCCATGACGGCGCCGCCCAGCACGTTGCCGATGAGCAGGGCGAATATCGCCCACAGCGCGTCGGCACCGAAGACCACCGCCAAGGCGCCGTCGACTATCGCGGTGATCTGCATGTTGGCGCCGAACCACAGGGTGAACTGGCTGAGCGGCGTACCGTGCCTCTCGGCGTCGGGGATCACCTCGATGGTGCGGCGTTCCATCGCGAGGCCTCCCTCGGGGGTTTGCTCGATCGGCATGTGCGTGACTCCCAGGGCGTAGCGGCGATCACGCCGAACTGTGTCTGTCCCGCCCGAATCTGGCATGGAGATGAACAGACTTCAAGATCATGAATGAATAATTTCACCGATCGGACGCCGCACACACCCCGGAAGGCCGTCGATGCGGGTGCCGGGACGTGGGTTGCGGGCAGCCGGTCGAGCTACTTCTTCGATTGCCCGGCCCGCTCGCCGGCCCGCCCCGCCCGTGGTGTCCGGGGGCGCTGTCGGGGGGTGTGGCGTTCTCCGGGCCGGCGTGACACGCTCGGGACACAAAAACCGGCCTGGTCCGGTGGGAGACCCAGCGTCGCCGGGTGGTCACCTCGGGTGATCGGTGGCGGCGGCTCGCCGCGGCGCCTTCGAGCAGTCGCGTTCACTGTCGTCAACGGACGGATCACCGACATCACGGCCGTGGTCGACTCGGCCAAGTTCGCGCTGATGGACCTGCCGGATCCGGAGTGAGCCGCTGCCGAGGGCAGTCGCCGACAGTGAGCAGTGAAGGTGGATCAGTTGACCGGCTTCGTGCTGCGCGGGCTTCGGGGCGTTCGACGAAGTGTCCGTGAACTCCCGCCGCCGGTTCGAAGCGGGCTCCGGTGCGGACGAGGGCGACGAGGTGGGGTGCGGGGTGCGTTCATGCCCACCATCGCCGCGGTGCCCAGGTCGCGAGGGCGGGCACCGGTTTCGACGCGGCGCCTCGATCCGACCGCGACCGCGTCGCTCGACGCCCGACCTGCCCCACGAGGGTCCTCCGCGCCGCGATGCCGCGCGACACCCTCGACGTCGGGAGCGGAGCGCGTGCGGCGCGGATGGAGCCGCCGCGCATCAGTTTTCGACGGTGACCTTCGTGACGAGGCACGAACGGGCACTCCGGGGCGCGGGTGCGCTCGGGTCGCCGCCGGTGGTCACGAGCCGGCGGGGGCACAGAACTTGCGTTCCGCGTCGACGGGGTTCGGCGGGATGGTGATGTGGGTGCGGCGCCAGGAGCCGACGAGGTTCTTCCAGAAGCGGCCTGCCGTCATCGGTGCGCGAGTCGACTCACGAAGTTCCTTCAGAGCGCCGCATTCCAGGGCTCGGCGGGCGGCTGCGAGCTGTTCGATCGTCGGATCGTGTGCCTCGGCGAACGTACGGCTTGTGTTCAACGGCGCGGCGGGGTCCGCGTAGTCCGCGACGAGCCAGATGTTGCTCAGCGGTTTGGAGTGTCCCGGCTTGGTCACCGGGTAGTCGAATCGCGCACCGATCGGGTTGACGAGGCCCCAGAAGTCCACGATCCGCACGTCGTTGGGCGCCAGTGCTCCGGCCGTTCCCAGGTAGACACCGACAACAGCTGCCCTGCCCGGGATGTCGGTGCGCAACGGGACCTTGACGATCGTGCCTTCGAGGGCAGGCCCGTAGTAGACCAGGGTTCGTCGACCGGCCGCGATCTCCTCGTCCAGCGCTTGCTTGGTGCGCAGGTGGGTGCGTACGTAGTCGTCCGAGTCGGTGGGGTGCGACTCGCTCGTGAAGATCACGTAGTAGTTGCGTTCGTCGTCGGTCTTCGCGCCCACGCCGTCGACCGTGTGTACCCGCAGCGAGACAGCGCAGACGAGCGACCACGCGAGCAGCGCCGCCGACAGCGGAACGAGGGGGCGCGAGACGGGTATCGAGAGCACCGGCAGCAGCAGGAGGAAGAGCGCGGGCAGCAGCATGCGCGCGTGCATGTAGTCCCCGCCGACCTTGATCACGTACAGGAGCAGCAGGGTTGCGGCGATGAGCGGCGTCAGGACGACCACCCGACGGCCGCAGCGTGCTTTGGGGCCGCGGAGCATCGGGACGAGGCCGAGGGCGACCGCGGTCAGGGGCAGCCACAGCACGTAGGGGTCGGTGAAGTCGGCGAGGTAGTGCCATCCTCGGCCCCACATCGAACCGCCGGCATCCTTGGTCAGCGCCGGCATCGGGACGACGATGCCGTAGTAGCCCATGCGGAACACCTCGTACGCGACGGGCACAATGGCCGCCGCCGCCACCGCGGCCGTGGTCATGCGCCGAGACGGTCTCAGCACGAGCCACATCCCGATCAAAAAGACCCCGGAGACGAGAGCGAGGTCGGGCCGGACCAGCGGGCCCAGTCCGACGACCGTGCAAGCACCCAGGATCAGCGGGCGACTTCGGGCGTTGCGTACGCGCACCAGCAGCCACCACGAGGAGGCCGTCCACAGGGTGCCGAGGCCGGTTTCCAGGCCGGACGTGGCGTACTCCCAGACCGGCCGCAGGGCGAGCAGTATCAGGATGCCGAACGGCAGCAGTGGGCGCTCGACACCTTGGGCGGGTGCGGACGTGGTCGGTCGGGGGTTTGCGTGCAGGCGTCGGGTGCCGTCGACGGCGATCAGGAATCCGGCCGCCGTCAGGCAAAGGCCAAGAATCCAGGCGATGTTCGAGGTGTCGGTTCGACCGGAGACGAATCCGCACAGCGCGAGGAGCCATTGCCAGAGCGTGCTCGTCGATGCCTCGGCGCGCTCGCCGGTGCTGTAGACGGGCCCGTTCCCGGCGAGGATCTGCTCGACGGTACGGGTGAAGATCAGCGCGTCGTCACATATCCACCGCGCGTGATAGCCGAGCAATGCGATCGCGACGGCCGCGAGACCGCCGAGAGAACGATTCCATCGGTACGCGAATCCTTTCGCTCGGTCCGAGGCGTCGTCTTTCGGCGAGGCGTCGTTTCGGGGCGGCGCGTCGGAGGTGCGGCTTGTCGTGCGGGTCGAACTCATACGTTTGGCTCTCAGGGGTGGTCGACTGCGCCCGGGGCGCTCGCTTGGGCCCGGGCGTCGGCATGACGGATCGGCCGGTCGGCTGCCCTGCCGATCGGCTGGTGAGAAGTGATCGACCCGATAGGGATCGACCCGTGTGTGGTGGTCGCGCGTCGGCGAATCCGTGCATGAGCGCAGCACGGGCCGGCCCCTCTCGGGGGCCTTCCGTGGTGTGGGGGTGGCGGATCCGTGGACCGCGTCCGAGCGATGTCGTGCGCGGTGAACATGGCCGACCGCGTGAGGTGGTCGCGGTCGGCGCCAGGTGTCCGCAGCCCGCAGCCCGCAGCCCGCAGCCGGAAGCCCGCAGTCCGCGGTACGGGTGTCCTGGCGCGATTCGGGCGCGTCAGTGGGTCGTCACCGGACGGGGTTGTTCACCCGAGCGGGTCGTTCACCGGTACACGCGCTGCCTCGCGGGGCGTCAGGAATGAAGTGAGGACGAGGGGTCAGGAACCAAATGGGACGAGGGGTACAGCCGTGGTGCTTCCGTAGGGTGCGGGGGCGGCAGGCGGTGCGGTGTACTTGTCCAGCACCTGCTGCCATCGGGGGTTCTTGAGGAGGGCGAGGGCCTCCTCGTCGGTGAGCGGGAGGGTCGCCCTGGTCGGCTTGGCCACGCTGCTCAGCGGTCCGTTGGCGTAGGACAACGTGACCATGCTCTCCCTCGTGACGTACTCGAACCGCCGCCACGCGACGCCGGCGTCGGTGCTGGGGCGCTCGTAGCGACCGAGGAGCGCGCCGTCCGGAGTGACGCTGCATTGCACACCGTCGTTCGGCCTGGCCTGCGGACGGCCTCCTTCGCCCGTCGTGCAGCCGAACCAACGCTTGCCGGTCACGCCGAAGAGTAGTTGCACGAGACCCTGTCCGGTCTCCCACTCCACGGAGACGTAGATGCCCCCGTCGACGCCGGTGTCCGGGACGGCGGTCTTGGCTCCCGGGGGGAGCAACTCCTCGATGATGCCCGGGAGCCAGTCGGCGTACGGATTCTTCGCGACGGGTTGCGCCGGCAGCAGCGGGTTGGTGCCGGTGGTGTTCAACGAGCCCAGGCTCGGCCGCATCGTGGCGGCGGGCCCTGCCACGTCAACGTTGCCCGGCCGCAGTGACGAGGCGCCCACGATGCCCGTCGCGATCACCGCACCCGCGAGCGTGGCACCGAGCAGCCGCCCGGCCGTGCGCCGACGGGCCCGACGGCGACCCCTCTCGGCGGCGCGAGGGGCGACGTCCGGCATCATCGGAGCGGGCCGCGCGCCGAGCTCGGCGCGGAGCATTTCCTTGAATCGGTCTTCGGTCAACATTGGTCGTCTCTTCTCCGGACTCAGCGCGACATCGTGAGTGAAGGGTCGGTTCCGAGCAGCTCACGCAACCGGGAAAGGCCGCGCGGGCCCGCGTTCTTGACCGCGGACAGCGACATGCCGAGCATCTCGGCGGTGCTCTCGAGGCTCTGGTCCTCCCAGTAGCGCAGGACGAGCACGGCGCGCATGCGGGGCGGGAGCCGCATCAGCGCCTCCCACAGCGTCAACCGCAACTCGGCGTTGTCGGCGGCACCGACGTCGGGCCGGTCGAGTTCGCGAACGTCGAGGCCGATCACCTCACCCGAGCTACGCAGCCGGCGCCGGTCGAGGTACGCGTTGAGCATGATGCGCTTGGCGTACGCCTGGGGGTTGTCGGCGCGCTCGACCCGGCGCCACGCCACATACACCTTCTCCAGCGCGATCTGCGTCAGGTCCTCGGCGCGATGCCAGTCCCCACAGACCAGATAGGCGGTCTGCCGAAGCTGTGGTGCGACGGCTCGAGCGAACTCGGTGAACTCACCGTGGTGTCTCCTGCGCACACTGCGCCCCTTCGGTTTCGGTCCGTCGAGGATGAGACGGGTCGAGCTTTGCGAAAAGTCGCACCCCCACCAAATGTTTCGGCCGACAACAGCCGCGGAGGGCCGCTGAGATGCCGACGGCCCTCCGCGAAGTGAAAGAAGTACTCGGAGCCGAATGCCACAGCGCCGAGTCGGATCGGCGTCCTCGACCTCGACCTCGAAGCAAGGGACGCGGTAAGGGGTATGATTTGTCTTCAAGCCTTACATCAGTGGAGAGCAGGGCATGGAGATCTCTATGGCCGAGTACGCCGCAGGGGCGGCCCTCGCGACCGACCTGGTCAACACCTCGCCCACCGTGCGGGCCGGCACCGGGGAGGCCCTCCCGAACCCGGACGCATTGGCGGGCTTCCTGGTCGGACACGGCCTCCGCGTCGAGGCCGGGTCGGACGGACGAACACCGACCGACGACGACCTCCACCAGGTGCAACTGCTCCGTCGGGAGGTGCGCGCCATCGTGGAGACCTCGACCGAGGACCACGCCGTCGCGGGCGCGACCGTGCTGGTCGGGCGCGCCGGCCTCGCACCGCTGCTGCGCGGCGACGCCGACGGCCGATGGCGGTGGTACATCCCCACCGCGCCCGGCGCCCCGCTCGCCGACGAACTGGCCGCGCTCGTCGGCGTCGCGCTGCTCGGCGTCGTCCGGGCCCTCGGCCACGAGCGTTTCCGCCCCTGCGCCACGCCCGGCTGCCGCGGTGTGTTCGTCGACACCAGCCGGGCCGGCCGCCGCCGCTACTGCCTGCCCGACCTGTGCGGCAACCGCCTCAACGTGGCCAACCACCGCGCCCGTCGGCGGGTCGGGAGCGTGGCCCGATGAGCGGCTCGCCACTGGTGGGCGCCTTTCGACTCCCGAACGGCTCGTGGGTCCGCGGCCGGGGGCTGCGCCACCCGCTGCCGAAGGGGCCGGTGCCCGAGTTCGGGCTCTACCTCGGATCCGACCGCCTGCGCCGTCGCCACGAGGACGGGCTGCACTGGCCGCACGAGTGGATCGACTGGCCCGACTTCCTGCTGCCCCGCGACCGCGACCGGGCCGTCCGGGACATCCGCGCGCTGTATGAGCGGGCGCGGACGGACACCGCGGTCGAGGTGGCCTGCGGCGGCGGGGTCGGCCGCACCGGCACCGTCGTGGCCTCCCTCGCCGTCCTGGCCGGGCTCGACCCGGCGGATGCCGTCGCGTGGACCAGGGAGCACCACCACCATCGGGCGGTCGAGACTCCCTGGCAACGCCGTTGGGTCGCCCGTTTCCCGAACGATTGACCCGGCCGGTTTCGGCCGGAAGGGACGATCTGTCGGCGCCGGGCGCCGGGACCCGGACGACGTCGACCGCAGTGTCGTATGGGCATCGTCACCGGTCATCGATGAGGCATCGGGTCGATCGGGTACCTGCTCATGTCCTACGGCAAGGCTGGGAAGTGTCCGAATACGCCGCCGCGACGGCTCGCGAGCACGGTCTGGTCTGCTTCGATCCGCAGGGAGAATGCCTCCGGCCGTGAACTGCGCGTCATCAGCGCGCCGCGCAGCACGCCCGAGGATGGCTGCACCCGTAGTGGCGAGGACCGCGCGGCGCGGCGGCGACCGCGCCGCTCGACGCGGCCGCACCGGCGGGCGTGAACGCTTCGGGCCGTGAACCGTGCGCGGCGACTCCGCCCGGATGGGGATCGGCGAAGGCCCACGATGGTCCGTCATGGGAATCGGGCTATCACTCGCCGGACGCCCATCGGGTTACGTGCGAGCGGCGGTCGCGTGAAGGGAAGCGATCGCGCTTCGTCGTGACATGGCCCGATGGCGAACTCTCGCCGTCCCATCGGCGAACTCTCTGCACGCACGGCGCAAAATGCGCCCCGGCGGAAATAGCCTCCGCCGCATGAAATGGATACGTGTAGCAGCCAAGGCAGGTCTTGTGCTGCTCGTTTTCGGTTTGTGTTTCGGGGTTCAGTCCGCATCGGCGCACGTGTCGCCACAACATGCCGAACTCGTCGTCTCGACCAAGGACGGAGTCACCAGCGGGCGGCTGATCGTCCACCGCGACCTGGTGGCCCCGGACCAGGCCGGCGCCTGGGCGTCGCGCCTGCTGACCGCCGGCTGCCCGGCGAGCGGATCGGGCGTCGCCGGCGACAGCGGCGGAGTGCCCGGCGGTGTCGTGGTCGAACTGGCGTGGGCCTGCCACGTCGACAAGTTGGACCTGACCGCGCTGCTGAAGCAGGGCGCACTGACCCAGGTGGTCACCGAGTTCGACGGCACGACGGTCGACGCGACCGCGGCGATGCCGATCGTCGACGCGGCGGGGCTCCACGCGGCTCCCACGGTTCCCTCGTTCCCGTGGCGCCCGCTGGTGGTGGCCATGGCGCTCGCCGCCGCGATCGTGCTGCTCATCGTGCGTTTGGTGATTCGATACCGCGCGATGCCGCCGCGTCCGGTCCGGACTTCCCGCCGACGCCGCGCGAGGATCGCCGTCGGCGGTGCCGCGATCATGGCCGGTTTGGCGCAGCAGGCAACCTCGGGAGTGGCGTTCGCCGCCGACCAGGCGGTGACCGCCGACCCGGTGACCGTCCAGGGCACGGTGTACGCGGACGGCAACGCCAACGGGGTGCGGGACAACGGCGAGACGCCCATGCCGGGCGTCGACGTCACCGACGGTGCGGTCTGGACGACCACCGGCGCCGACGGCTCGTACAGCCTGCCCGTGGACCTGTCGCGCCGGGAGACGGACCTCGTCAGCATCGTCTCGCCGAACGGGTACACGCCCACCCTGCGTAACGACTACGTCCCGGGATTCTTCCGCAAGGTGCCCGACGGCACCGGGCCGCGCACCGGCGTCGACTTCGCCCTGATGCCGGACCGGAACGCCGCGAATCCGACCGAGACGTGGGAGATGGTCTCCGACGTCGAGGTCAGCAACACCAAGGACGCGGCCGCGGCCACGACGCTGCCGCAGTGGACCGGTCAGGTCGAGGCGATGTCCGAGGTCGACGGCGCAACCCTGACCATCACGACGGGCGACCTGACGGTCACCGACTACGCCGAGGAGCCTCGCCGTCAGGGCGGGTACGACATCCTGCGCAAGGGACTGGTCGACGGGAAGCTGGGGCACCCGTTCTATCCGGTGGTGGGCAATCACGACGTCGGTGGTACCGCCTCCTCCAAGGGATACGGCGGCAGCCTGGAGTACTTCCGCAGGAACATGGGCCCCGAGTGGTACAGCTTCGACCGCAACGGGCGCCACATCGTGGTACTCGAGAACAACTACGACTCCAGCGGCCTCGCACCGCAGTTGGCGTGGCTGCGCGAGGACCTCAAGCGCCACGCGGTGGGCAAGCAGGTGTTCGTCTTCGCGCATCGCTCCCTGTTCACGGTGTGGGGTCCCGGCGCCGGAATGCAGCCGACCGTCGACGAACTCTCCAAGTACGACGTGCGCATGTTCGCGGCCGGCCACAACCAGCAGGCCGAGTTCCGTCGCGGCGCCTTCGACCGGTCGGTCGAGATCAACAACCAAGGCACGTACGGTATCGACGGCGCGCACCCGGACTACAAGGTCCTCGACTTCAAGGGGATCACCGACAACCCCGGCACCCCGGGGAACGAGGACACCGGCTATGTGATGGGCGTCCACCGACAATTCGCCATCGACGACGATGCCGCCTTGGTGAGCCCCGCGCAGGGCAGCGTGTACGGCACGGGTACCGCCATCCCGATCGAACTGTATGCCGAGGACGACGGCCGCACTCCGGCAACGGCCCGCCTCACCATTCGCGACGCGCGCGGCAAGGTGCGGCAGGAGAGCCGATTGACGTTCGGTGGCAAGGTCCCCAAGACGGGCATCCGGAACTGCTACACACCGCCCGGGGGCGTACCGGAACCGTGTCCGGCGGCGCGGACTTCCTGGACCCGGGCAAGTGATACGACCAAGCCTCTTCCCCCCGGCGCGTACACGGCGGAGATGACCGCGGTCGACACGAAGGGCAAGCCGTGGACCGCGATCACGAACACGTTCGAGGTGGTTCCCGGCGGCCGGTTGGAGAAGCCGAACACCGGCCAGGACTGGGTTCGTCAGGGCGGGGACGAAGCGGGGCGCTCCGCCAGTGCCGATGAACCGGGCACCGCGCTGGACCTGCGCTGGGCGGCCAATACCGGAGAGCAGTTCAACCTCAACGGATCGGTGGTGGTCGACGGCAAGGTGATCGTCTCCTCCCGGGCGTTCGACTCGCCGTACAGCATGATGCTCGCCTACGACATCACGTCCGGCCGCGAGATCTGGCGCACGTACCTGGACGGCGACGCGGAATCCGCGCCGACGTTCCACGACGGGAAGGTCTACCTGACGACGGCGGTCGGCCGCGTCTACGCACTCGACGCGTCCGATGGCCGGGTCGCTTGGCAGGCGATCGAGAAGGAGGAGCAGCACGGAGATACGGTGCGCCGCTACGGCCGTGCCGGAGGCCCGGTCAGCGTCTTCGACCTGAAGAACGTGGGGCGCACAGTCGCCGTCTACCAGGACTGGGACAGGATCCAGTGCCGCGACGCCAAGAGCGGTGACCTGTTGGGAGGCTTCGGCGGAGCGACCAACTGGGGCCAGTTCCACAGCACGGCGGTACGCGAGCCGGGCTCCGACACCGCCTACCTGCACACGGACTCCAGCACCACGTTGGTCGCCATGGACCTCGCGAGCTGCAGCCAGTTGTGGGTGCAAGGCACCGCCGGGGGGATCGACAGCCACTCCTCCCCGGTCCTGACCAACCCGGCGAACGGCAACCCGCAGCTTGTGACGATGACCGCGAGCGGCGCCCGCGGGCACGACCCGAAGAACCAAGGTGCGGTCACCTGGCAGTCGAGTGTGGGTGGATCCAGCTCCTGCGAGCCCGGCCCCGCTCCGGTGACCAGTCCTGCGATCTGGGGCGGCATCGCCTATATCGCGGGTCGCGACGGCGTCGTCCGCGCGTACGACACCGCCGCCGCCGACCCTGCCAAACCGCTGTGGGAGACCCGCGTCGGCTACCTGCCCGGCGAGAGCCCCCAGGACGACAAATGGCGGGTCGCGATGGGATGCACCACCCCGGGAGCAGGGTCACCGACGATGCACGCCATGGTGACCAAGTCCCTCGTGTACGCCGGCACCTGGGACGGTCGGCTGGTTGTCCTGGACCGCGTCACCGGCAAGCTGCTGGCGGAGTACAACCTCGGCGCCGGGCTGGCTTCGGCGCCGTCCATCAGCGGTGACTGGCTGTTCGCCCTGACCGACGACGGGACGATCCACGCGCTGGCGGCCCGGAAGTTGCGCGGTCACACCGCCTGACACCCCAGCGGTAGACACATCCACGCTCCGCGGGTTGCCCTCCCCAGTCGGGGAAGGCAACCCGCGGAGCACCGTCGATCGGAAGAACTACTGTGAAACCCCTTACGGCGGCCCGCTCCCGGGCGTTCCGTCTCCTGCTCATGGGTGTCCTGGCGGCAGCGGTGTCGGTTCTCGGAGTCGCGGGTGTGGCCGAGGCACACCCCTTCGGCACCCCGCCGGTCGTCCGCGTCACGGCCGAGGGCGCGACCGTCAACGTCATCTGGTCGGCCGCGGCGGACGATCTGACCGTACTCGGCGAGGCGGCCAAGGCCGAGGCGGCGTCCGAAGCGCAGTACCTGGGCGCGCACGTCAAGGTGATCCAAAACGGAGTGGCCTGCCGACTCGACGAGGCGAACACCCTGCGCCTGGCCGACGACGGTGCCCGGCTGCGTTACGGCTGCCCCGAGCCGGTGAACACTGTCGCCCTGTCCATCACCGCGCTGTCGAACGTCGACTCGAGGTATCGGACCATCTCCGTGACGCCGACGGGCGCCGGCGGGCTGCACACGGCGAGCGAGCCGACTCGTACGCTCGCCCTCGGCCCGTCGGGCGCCGGCCACTCTGCCGATGCCGGAGGACCGAAGGGGCCCTTCAGCGTCTGGACCACGGATCTGACCGCGCTACTGGACCACCGTGTCGCACTGCCCTTGGCGCTGCTCGTCGCCGCGCTCGTGGGTGCCTTCCACGCGTGTGCCCCGGGCCATGGGAAAACGCTCGCGGCGGGCTTTCTCATCGGCGGCCGGGGCCGGGCGCCGCACGCGCTGTGGCTGGGCCTGATCGTGGCGGCGATGCACACCGTGTCCGTGGCCGCGCTCGCCGTCGGGTGGTGGCTCGCCGCCGAGAGCGCCCCGGACGTCGCGGCGCTGACCGGCTGGCTGCAACTGATCGCCGCGCTGGTCGTGGTGGCGGTGGGGGTGGGCTTGCTGCGGCGCCAGCGGTCGATCCGCGCACACGGGCACAGCCATGACCATGGGCACGACCACGACCACGACCATGACCACGGGCACGGGCACGGGCACGGGCACAGTCATGTCGCCCCCACCGAATCGTTGCTCACCAGGCGTGGCCTCGTGCTGCTCGGCACATCCGGCGGCCTACTGCCTTCCCCTTCGGCCTTCCTCGTGTTGCTCACCGGGCTGCTCACCGGTCGGTTCGGCATCGCCCTCCTGATGGTGGCGGCCTTCGGGCTCGGGATGGCGCTGACCCTCGCGGGCGTCGGTCTGGCCGTGCTGCGAGGACGCGACGTGCTGCTGGCCCAGGCGTCCAAATCGGCCAACCTGCGGGCATGGACCCACCGATTGCCGATCGCCGGAGCGTCGGCCGTGGTGGTCGGTGGTGTCCTGGCATCCGCGATGGCCGCGGGGCAGGTCCTGGCTCCGTGACCACGCCCGTCAGCGCACCGAACGGCTCACCTGCTGTGGCTGGGTGGGGCGGTGTCAGGGAGGCGACGACGAACGCCGACCTTGGACACGGCCACGCCGGTTCTTCCGCCGCACAGGGCGCGCCGTGCCCGATCGGGTTTCGTTCTACCGAACGATCCGTATGCTCACCCAGCTGTCGCCTTGTCGGGGTTCGCGGGACCAGCTGACGGTCTCGAAGGAGTGCAGTCGGCCACTCACCAGCGCGTGGCGGGGGAGCGCGACGCCGAACTGCTCGGCGACCGCCCGGAGCATGTGCTCCTCGCCGGTGCGCCGTTCGCGCTCCTGCGGCCCGGCCGCCGCGACCTCGGCGAGCATCGCGTCCGGGTCGAACGCCCGGGGCACCGTGCCGACGCGGTCCACCACCGGGGTGCGCGGTCGCGTGTCCTCGGTCGACGTGAAGGCCGACGGCACCGTGACGGTCAGCGCGTACACGATCTCGCCGGCCCGGGCCACCGAAAGATGGAAGGACGGCGGCTCCCACGGCGTGGGCGCTTCACGGCGGGAGCCGGGGGCGCACCACACCACCACGGCCCGACCCTGCGGGGTGGACCGGGATGCCCGGGCGGCCGGGCTGCGCAGCCGGTCCGCGTCGGGACTGCCGGACTCGCGGGCGAAGGCGAAGCTCCACTGGGGCCCCGCCCGCCCGACCGACATCAGGGCGCGGTCGTCCCACGGGTCACCGGCGCGCCGCTGCTCCGACTCCATGCGGCGGCGGCCCAACTCCTGCATGGTGGCCGGGGCCGCGAGCCCGTCCTGGTCCTCGTGGCCGAGCAGGTCCACGAGGTGCGCCGGCTCGACGCCCTCGACCAGCACGAAGCGGTAGCCGCCGTGGAAGGGCCAGGTCTCCCCGGCGAGCCAGTCCAGGCCGGCGGGGTCCAGGTCGGACACCGGGTCGGGCACCACGCCGGTGCGGCCCGCGCGGGGTGTGGCCAGCAGCTCCCGGCCGCGCTCCGGTGTGATCACCGGGGCGAGCAGCGGATCCGCGAGCAGGCCGACCGGCACCAGGAGGTCCTCGGCGGGCGGGGTCCAGTGCGCAAGGCCCTCGCGCAGCAGCCGCCACGCCCCGTCGCAGTCGCCCCACCGGGCCGACTCGCGCGCCTGGAACACAAAGGCGCCGAAGGGACCGGGGGGCTCATAGGCGTGGGTGCCGTCGGCGATGCGCCGGGCCAGGTCCCGCACGTCGGCGGGCTGCTCCCGCACCGCGTCCTGCGGGGACTGCCAGGTGCGGCCGAGCTCGTGGGCCAAGCGGGCGGGCAGGGTCTCGGTCCGATGGGCCGGATCCATGGGCAGGTGGTACAGCCCCGACCAGCGGTCGTCCCCGAGGAACGCGTGCAACTGGCGCCCCAGTTCGCGCGCGCCGGGCCTGCCGAATTCCTCGGCTTGCGCGAAGACGCCGGCGGCCCGCTCCCAGTGCCCGGCGAGCGCCTCCTCGCGGGCGTGCCCCAGGGCCGCGTCCAGTGCCCGGGTGGTGTCGTTGGCCATGCCGCTGTCCGCGGCCAGCTGATGGAACTCCCGGTACTTGTCGTGCAGGAAGGCGCGGAAGGAGTCGAAGCGCTCCGCCGGCGCGGCCTTCCAGCTGTGCCAGGAGTAGACCGCCCACTCGCCGTCCGGGCCGATGTCGCCCGGGTCCAGCACCAGGATGCCCGCGTCCGCCTCGGCGTCGATGCGCAGGGCACGGTGCCACATGCGAGACCGGTGGACCATCTCCTCGGTGGGCTCCTCGCCCTCCCAGAGGTAGTCCTCGTAGCCCGCGTGCCGCTCGGCCTCTGCCTCCTCCAGTGGTGCCGCCTCGGCCGTGCCGGCCAGTCGCATCACGAAGTTCCCCGCATGCCGCCAGCCGTCGGTGAGCTCCAGGAACGAGCGGAACGAGGGCGGCAGCCGCCGGCCGATCCGTGCCTCGAAAGCGGTCAGGCGCTCCTCGTCGGCGCCCGGGAAACCCAACCACCGCCGCTGCCACGCCTCCCGGTCGTCCTCGTCGAGATCCTCGGGGTTCTGAGCGTCCGCCCACTCCGCGCTCCAACACGCGAGAAAGTCGGACCAGTCGTCCACACGATTACGTTGGGTCATGTGTCCGATGGTTGCAGCCTGCACTGACGACGGGACGCGGTGTACTTTCGACCCTCGCGCTCGGCCGTGTCCCGGTCCGGGTCACCCGGATCGCATCGGGTGTCCGCGGTTGTTCCGCAGCGACGTGTTCTGCGGCGACGCCGTGTGCGGGAAGTGGACGTTCGGCGGAGGCGAAGTTCTGTCGATCGGGCTGGAAAGGGTGGTGAGGGCCATCCGATCTCCGACGCGGCCGGCGTTTCGCTCGCGACCTCGCCGGACTGGGACGGGCGAAGAGTGGATCGCCCCGCTTCGGGGGGTCAAGCTGTATGTATGCAGTCGCCACTGCGCTCGGCTTCTGGACCGGGAGCCGGCGGTCACAGCCGGGTCCTGGTCACGCTTGCACAGTGTGTACCGTTCGCGATCGCACTCCTGGTGATCGGGATCGAGTTCTCGCCCGCGCACTTTCTGTATACCGGTCCTCTGCTGACCGCGACGCCGGCATTGGCTGCGGTCACGATGGGTCCCAAGGGGACGATCTCGGCGGCGGCTGTCGCCCTGGCCGTCAGCGTGAGCACCGCGACCTACAACCAGGCATGGGGTAGTCAGCAGGTCTACACGAATTTCCTGGCCATTCTCCTGGTGTCCGCGGCCAGTGTCACGACCAGTGCGCTCATGCACAAGCGCCGGCGGACCGAGCTCGACCAGGTCCGCCGGATCGCCGTGGCGGCACAGCGAGTCCTGCTCCGGCCGGTGCCCGCCCGGCTGGGCCCGGTGCGGACCGCCAGCATGTACCTCGCGGCAGAGAGCGGCGCGCAGATCGGCGGTGACCTGTACGAGGCCGTGCAGACGCGGTACGGGGTCCGGTTGATCATCGGAGATGTCCGCGGCAAGGGGCTGCCCGCCGTGCGCTCGGCCGCGGCGGTGCTGGGCGCCTTCCGGGAGGCCGTGCACTACGAGGACGACCTGGTGGAGGTCGTGGCCCACTGCGCGGCCGCGCTGCGACGGGAACGCGCCATGCCGCGGGGGATCGGTCAGGACGACGAGGAGGAGCAGGCGGAGTCGTTCGTCACCGTGCTCGTGGCTCAGGTGCCCGACAGGCCTGTGGTCGAGATGGTCAACCGCGGCCATCCGCCGCCGCTGGTGCTGCGCCGGGGCACGGTTCGCGCCCTGATGCCCGCCTCACCGTTTCCGCCCCTCGGCCTGGAGGACTTGGCCCCCGCTCCTCTCGGCGAGGTGGAGAGCTATGTGTTCGTCCCCGGCGACCGGCTGCTGCTGCACACCGACGGCGTGATCGAGGCACGCAACCGCGACAACGACTTCTTCGCCCTGCCCGAAGCCATGGAAGCAGCGCACGCCTGCACCCCGCCGGAGTTCCTCGAACAACTGCACCGGGGATTGATCCGCCACACCCAGGGCCGCTTGGCAGACGATGTGGCGATGATCATCGCGGAGCGGGTCGACGGGAAAGCCGGCGCCACGGCGGCGCCGCGCAGCGTTCCGGAGTGACGCGGACATCGACCGCCCATCACGATGACGAACACGGTCGTCGACCCACGCATTCAGCCGGACACAAGCGCGGGGGTCCCGTCCGAATCTCGGACGGGACCC
>NZ_JBEXCV010000181.1:0-16168 GCF_040605455.1 Embleya sp. NPDC005575
CGCCTGGTCCATATGGCGAAGAAGAAGCCAAGCTCGAGCTCGCATCAGCCATTACAGACGCCGAGGACATCCCGAAGTGTCGTTGCAGTACTAAGCTGGAATTGAAACTCGTGGCATATTGACCCGAAACGGTTGGGGTTCTGGGTCGTTGGCTGTGTGTGAATGATCTGGTGGGGGACGCCCGGCATCTGTCGCCGTCGGCGCAGGAGGCTCTGCGGCTGCGGGCGGTGGCCGCACTTGTGGGTGGCCGGGACCGTGGAGAGGTCGCCGCGCTGTTCGGCGTGTCGCTGAAGGCCGTCGACAAGTGGTGGGCAAGGTGGCTGACCGGCGGTCGGGAGGCGCTGCTGGCCCGCTCGCGCGGACGACGTATCGGGGACCACCAGGTGCTGTCCGAGGCTGAGCAGCAGGCCGTCCGGCAGGCGGTCCTCGATCACCGGCCGTGCGACCTGGGGCTCACCGGGCAGTTGTGGACCCGCAGCCAGGTCGGCGCGCTGATTGCGAAGCTGTACCGGGTAAGGATGACCGAGCCGGGGGTGGGCAAGTACCTCCACCGCTGGGGCCTGTCGTTCCAGCGCCCGGACAAGCGCGCGATCGAGCAGGATGCGGAAGCGGTCCGCCGGTGGCACGAGGAAACATGGCCGGCGATCCGGGCGAAGGCCAAAGCCGACAGCGGCGAGGTGCTCTTCGCCGACCATGTCGGCATCCGCTCGGACCAGGTCACCGGCCGGACCTGGGGAGAGAAGGGCCGGACCCCGATCGTGCGCCGCACCGGCAACCGCTTCTCGGTCAACGCAATGTCCGCGATCAGCACCAAAGGCCGCATGCACTTCATGGTGTTCACCGAGAGCTTCGACGCAGGCGTGATGTGCCGCTTTCTCACCCGCCTGGCCGGCCACTTCGACCACAAGATCCACCTTGTGGTGGACCGGCACTCGGCACACCGCTCGAAGGCGGTCCGAGCCTGGCTGGAGGAGCACGCCGACCGCATTGAGCTGCACTTCCTGCCCTCGTACTCGCCTGAGCTGAATCCCGACGAGCTCGTCAACGCCGACCTCAAACGCAGCCTGCCCCGCCACAGCCGGGCCCGGGACCAGGCTCAACTCGCGGCAGAGACACGCAGGTTCTTCCACCGACGCCAACGCCAGCCCCACACATCGTCCGCGGCTACTTCCGCGGCCCACACGTCCGTTACACCATCGAAGAGAACCCTTTGAGTTTCTGATCAATACAAAGAAAACCCGAGAACTCACAGTGCACATCCTCGACACCGGCCACTTCACCCTCGAGGACAAGCTCCCGGAAATCGCCCCGCTCATCGGGGACTTCCTGGACCGGACCTGGCACTGACGGGCGGGCGGCGAACACGGCGGCTCACGACTGTGCCTCGATCTCCCGGATCGGCGACGAGCACATCGCCAGTCGAGCCGGGAGCACCGTCGCCGCGAGGGCGAGCGCGGTGGCAATCACCGTGGCGCCGGCGAGCGCGGCCCACGGCAGGACCGGGTCGGTCGGGCCGGCGTAGCGCAGGGCTGCGATCCACGTGCCGGTGAGCTGTACCGCCGTCACGCCGAGCGCGAACAGCACGCCGAGCGCGATCGGGATCAGCGTTTCGCCGGCCAGATAGCGCAAAACCCGGCCATTGGTCGCCCCCGCCAGCCGCAGCCGGGCGATGTACCGCCGGCGGTCCAGGGTGGCCATGGCCGTCGTGTTGACGATCGCCACGCTGGTGTACAGCACGGCCAGGCCGACGATCACCGCAATGCCCGCGCGGTTGTGCCGGCCGCCACCGCGGGCCGACTGTTCGCCCCATCGGTCGGCGGGTACGACGTCGGCGGCCATGTCCCGGGTGGCCGTGTGCAGCCCTGCCTCGGCGGCCGAACGGTCGATGCCGGGCCGCAGTTTGACATACACCGCGTCGGCCTGGGACGACCCCGCGTAGCGGGTGGTCACGAACGCGCCCGGGTCACCGTGCACGACGGCGGCGATTCGCAACGAGACCGGTGTACCGTCGGCCGACCACACCGCGACCCGCTGCCCGACCGTCCGCGCCGTCCAATCCTCGTCGACCACGATCGTGTCGTCGGCGAGATCCGCGAGCGAGCCGGCCACCACGCGCACGCCGGTGACCCGGACCCAACTCGCCGGATCCACCGCGTGCGCCGGACGCGGGATCAGCGCCGCGCCGCCCTCGACTCCGTACACCGTGGTCGGCACGGTCGCCGCCGCGTCCATACTCGGCAGCGCGCGCAGCTGGTCGACCACCGCCCGATTCAGCCCGGCGGTGTTGCGCGGGGCGACCACGAAATCGGCGTCGACGGTGTTGCGGACGGCCGACACCTTCGCCTCGACCACCGTGTCGGAGACCCCGACCAACGCTCCGGCCAGTCCGACCGTCACCAGGATCGGCGCCGCGATCGAGGCCATCAGGCGGGGCGCGGCAAGGGAGTTGGCCAGCGCCAGCCGCGCGCCGGGGCCGGTCGGGCGAACGATCCGGGCCAACGCGCGGGCCAGTGACGCGACCAGGATCGGTGCGAGCACCGCGACGCCGGTGATCAGCAACATCGAAACGGGGATGTACTGCTTCCGGTTGAGCGCGCTCGCGGGCTCGGCGATGACCGCCTGCACCAGCATCGCGAGCGCGCCGCCGACACAGCCGAGCCCCATCAACACCCGGCCGAGGGTGGCCGGCCGCTGCTCCACGGTGGCCGAGCGCAGCGCTTCGAGCGGCCGCACCCGGCTCGCCCGGCGAGCCGCCGTCCAGGCGCCGAACCACGCGACGCTCAGCCCGGTGACGAACGCGATCAGGGGCGGCAGGTACGACCAGCCGACCGTGTACGCGCTCGGCGCGAGGCGCTCGTCGACCAGCGCCCGGCCGAGCGCCGGGGCGGCCGGCCTGCTCAGCGCGCATCCCGCGGCCGCCGCGAGCGCGCCGACGAGGGTGATCTCGCGTAGCACGGTCCGGCGCACGTCGCGCGGGGTGGCGCCGACCGCCCGCAGGAGCGCGAACTCCCCATTTCGCCGGGCGATTCCGAACGCGCACGTGGACGCGACGACGAAGACCGCCACGAAGCCGGCCACGCCGGCCGAGACACCGAGCAGGATCGCGGTGTTGTCGAGGTCCTCGCGGCCTCGCTCCGTGGTCGGTTCGGCCTCGCGCCGGGCATCGCCGGTGCGCACGTGCACGTGAGCCGTTCCGTGCACGGCCCGGGCGATCGCCTCGGGCGGGGCGGAGGCCACGAGGGCATCGATGCGCGGCGACAGCCGGGCCGCCTCGGGGTCGGTGAAGAAGACCGCCGACTCGAAGTCGACCACCCGGGTCCGCCCGACGACCGTGTACGTGCCCGGCCCGTCCGCGGTCAGCACCCGCACCCGCTCACCGAGAGCGCCGGGGCCGGCGCCGAGCACGATCTCGTCGTCGAGCTCCGGTCCGCGTCCGGCCGTTAGGTCGTACGGCGTGAACGCGGCAGCTGCCCACGGGTGCCCGACCTGGTCGGTGGGCCCGCCCAGTACCCCGGCGGGAAACGTACGGTCTATTACCACCGGCCCGGTCGTGCCCACCGCCGCCACCACCTCCGGGGACAGCCCGAGACGTTCGGCCAGCGCTCGGGTGAGGTGGCCGCCACCGCCGAGGACGCGCAGCTTCTCGTCGGCGTGCACCACGACCGGTGCGGCGGCGTAGCGCCGCGGGGCGGGGTCGGGGGTGTCGAAGACGGCGGCAAGGCCGAGCCCGAGCGTGGACACCAGGCACACCCCGAGAGTCACCGCCACAAACGTGCCCACGAACAAGGGCCATCGGCGCCACAGGGTGCGGGCGGCTCGGCGGGTCGGTTTTCCGTACATGGCCCAAGCCAATCGGCTGCGGTGTCCACGCACCCTCCTGCCAGCCGCCGTCCCTGACCGGGGGCAGGCCCTACCGTCCCCGCCGGCCCCGGACAGCCGCGACCGAGCCCCTCCGGGGACGTGCGCACGTGCCGATCGCCGCCCGCCGTGTGCTTGGCAACGTTGTGGGTGCCGAATATCCATCCGCGCAGGTGAGAGCGCCTTCAGCGGCTGCACGCGAGCGGTGTCATAGATCCCCTGGCCGGGCGCGGTCGCCCGCCGTGGCAGCATGATCATTCGTGCTGCTTCGACTCGCCTACCTCACGGTCACGAACGCGTTCGCCGCATTGCGGCTGCTCCCGATGAGCGACCGCGACAAGGACGCCGAGATTCTGGCGTTGCGCCACCAGCTCACGACGACAGAAGGCAGTGCCGCGCCGTGCCACGGGCACCGGTCACGCCCCGACAGCCGAACGGCGCGACACGGAACCAACGGCAGCGCAGCGACGGACAACACCGATCAAGCGGCCACCCGCGGCGGGCACTCATGCTCGATCGTCGGACCGCACACACCTCCGGGACGGGGCGGAGTCGCGGCCGGCCACCTGCCGGCGCCGGGAACCGCCCGACCCCATACCGGACCTACAACATTTCCTCACAACTTCATGGGGCTTCGGGGTGGGGTCCGATCGAAGGGTGATCAGAGCCGGATGTGTTCGGGGTGATCGTGGCCCGGCGAGGGCTGGCGATGTGTCCACACTGCGAAACCATTGATAACCACAGTTATAATAGGCATGTTCATTATTGGCGACCGGAGGTGGGATCGTGCACAAGCCGTCCGACATGTTCGACCGCGACTTCGAGTGGTCCGAACTCGTGCGCTTCGCTGCCTACCCTGGACGCGAGGCCACGCTTGGGGTGGTCTCCGGGCGGCGTCGCCAGGGCAAGACGTTCCTCCTGGATGCGCTGTGCCGGGAAACCGGGGGGTTCTACTTCTCCGCCACCGAGGCCACCGAGGCCGAATCGCTGCGCCAGTTCGGATCGGCCCTCGCGCGTCACACGGGCCAACCGATCCCGTACCGGTTCGCGCACTGGGAGGAGGCCGTCGAAACCCTGATGGCCATCCCCGTCCCCGACGGCAGGCCTATGCCCGTGGTCATCGACGAATTCCCCTTCCTCGCGAAGGTTTCCCCCGAACTGCCCTCGCTCCTGCAACGCGCGCTCGGACCCAACGCGCGCCGCGGCGGCGCCCCGATCCGACTGCTGCTGTGCGGCTCGGCCCTGTCGTTCATGGGCAACCTGCTCACCGGGACCGCGCCGTTGCGCGGGCGGGCGAGCCTGGAATTGGTGGTACCCACCCTCGACTACCGGCTCGCCGCGCGATTCTGGGACATCGAGGACCCCACGCTGGCCATGCTCGTCAACGCCGTCGTGGGCGGAACCCCCGCCTATGCCCGCGAGTTCACCCTCGGCGACGCCCCCGCCGACCTGGAGGACTTCGGACCCTGGGTCCAACGCAACGTCCTCAACCCGGGACGCCCCCTGTTCCGAGAGGCCCGCTTCCTCCTCTCGGAAGAGCCCGGCCTGCGCGACACCGCCCTCTACCACGGCGTGCTGTCGGCGATCGCCGACGGCAACCACACCCGAGGCGGCATCGCGAGCTACCTCGCCCGCAAGTCCACCGACCTGGGCCACGCCCTGTCCGTGCTCGAGGACACCGGGATGATCGTCCGCGACCCCGACGCCTTCCACGGCAAACGCTCCGCCTACCGCATCGCCGAGCCCATCGTGTCCTTCTACCACGCGGTCATGCGCCCCGAGTGGAGCGACCTCGAGCGCCCGGGCCACGCAGGCGAGGTCTGGGCCCGATCCCAGGCAACCTTCCTCAGCAAGGTCGTCGGCCCGCACTTCGAACAGGTCTGCCGCGCCTGGACCCGCTGGTACGCCTCCCCCGAAACCCTCGGCGGCCACCGCATCCGCGTACAAACCGGCACCGTCCCCGACCCCGCAGCCAAGAACGGCCTCGAAGTCGACGTCGCCGTCTTCGGCCGCGACGACCACGGCCGCGAAACCCTCCTGGCCATCGGAGAGGCCAAATGGAAGGCCCGGATGGGCCGAGCCCACCTGGCCCGCCTCGAACGCATCCGCGAACTCCTCGCCGCCCGCGACGGCATCGACGCCACCCACACCCGCCTGCTCTGCTTCAGCGGCGACGGCTTCACCGACGACCTGCACACCGCCGCCACGGACAACAACCCCGACCTCCAACTCGTCGACCTGGAACGCCTCTACAACGGATCCTGAAGCCCGACCGGACGGTCTTCACCGGGGACTATCAGGAATTAGCTTGTGCTTTATGGTCTGATCCGGTTGCGTTCGATGATGGTTTCGGGGCGGCGGACGGTTTTGCCGACGTCGTAGCGGGTGGCGGGTCGTTTGTTCTTCGAGCCGGTCGGTCTGCCGGGGCCGGGTCGGGTGGGTTTGGGTGCACGGGCCGGGCAGGCCAAGGCCGGGCGGAGGTTCCGAAACCCTCGGCGCACTCGTGCGGGGGTGAGTCTGTTCGGTTCGACTGACCTTTCCCATGGCCGGCGAAGGTCTTCGGCGAGCGGCCGGGTGAGCCGCAGTTGGGTGTGGGCGGCGATGACCAGCCACGTCCAGCGGTCGGCCGCCTCGGGGGTGCGGACGATGGATCCAGACCGCGACGAAGCCGCGGCGCGCGCGATCAGCTCGCGGCGCGCAGGTTGCAGGATCGCCGCCGGGAACGCCGAACTCTGTAACCGGCAAGCCATCGCCGGGCCGCGGCTACGCACTTCGAACCGTGGTGCACAGCGAGACGGTGCTGCGAACCTTCTACGACTTTCATCGCGACGTCGGCAGCGGGCCAATCCTCAACCCCTTCCCCTTGGACGGCTCGCGCCGGTCTCGTCGCGCCCACGCACATCACAATCCGATGGACGCGTGGAAACACGAGCGCACGGGACGCTATCGCCCCACCGTGCCGCGCAAGCTACCTCGCGCCATCCCGGACGATCGATTCAACGAGTTGTTCGCAGCCCTACCCTCGAACCGCGATCGCGCGCTGGTTGCCTTCTGGATCTCGACCAGGGCCCGTGCCTCGGAATTGTTGGGCGCCCGATGCTGCGACGTCGATCCAGGCAGGCAGGTCGTCACCGTCGTACGCAAGGGATCGCGAGCCGTACAGCAAGTCCCGGCATCGGGCGACGCGTTCGTATGGCTTCGCCTCTATCAGGAGGAGATGCGCGGCAGAGTCGCCAAGGGGCAGACACAACCACTGTGGTGGACTCTCCGCCGACCACATCGACCGTTGACCTACCACGCCGCTCATCGCATGTTCGAACGCGTCAACGACTCGCTCGGTGCCAACTGGACGCTGCACGACCTGCGTCACAGCGCGGCGACGCGGATGGCACGTGACCCGAAGCTGACGCTGACCGACGTGCAATGGGTCCTGGGCCACGCCCATCTGACCACCACCGAGGTCTACCTGGCACCCCGCACGGAAGAACTGGTCGCGGACGTCCTGGCCCACCACGCCCGGCAGGCGCGAGCGCGTGACGAGCCCGTGCCGCCGCCTCCCGCTCCCGGCTACGACCCGCGGTCCCTGGACGTCCTGTTCGGTAGGTCCTCGTGAGCAACGCGGCCAAACACGTCAGGCGCAAGGCCGTGGCCGTCACCAATGCCACCGAAACCCAGGCCCGGGCCAGGAACAAGCAACTGCGTGCGGACTTCCCCCCACGGGCCGCCGAGCAGTGGTGGCCTCACACCGCACACGACCTGGAGGCCGCCCTCACACGTCTGACGTCCCCTCCGTTCGCTCCCGAGGCGAACGCAACCCGCGCCGATCGTCGACGAGGCGTGACCAAGTTGCTTCGCTGGCTCGCGTCCCTCCCCGGCGATACCTGGCAGGAACGATGGCTGGCCAGCGGGGCCGAGGAACACCGCGGGGCCAGCTGGGTTCAAGCGCCCGTGGACTGGCTTCGTGGGGAGATCGGAGCCAGTTCGTACGACGCGAACGGTCTGTCGTCGGGCCTGCTGATGGCTGTGTGTGGTGACGTCGTCCGACCGAGCCTGCCCTGGATGCTGACCCGCACGCATCGACATCTCGCGTCCGCGATGGCGCGACTCAGGGATCCCGAGGGGTTCGCTCGTCTGCGAGATCTGGCGACCATGACCCCGGCGGGTTCCGAGCAGGACGCGCGCATCGCGGCAACCCGGGTCGCGACCCTCTTGGCCAGCAAGGGCGGCCTGGTCGCCGACATCACGGTCGGAGACTGCGTCGAACTCGTCGACACCCAGCGGCGCGTGCACGTACGCGGCGGACAGAAGAAGGTGGACTTCTACCTTCGGCTACGCGCCCTGGGGGTCTTTCCCGAGGACGCACCGCAGACGATCCGCGCTTTCGGACTCGCCGGAGGACGACTCGGCATCGAGGAACTCGTCGATCGCTACCGACTGCGATGCCGCCCGGTGCGCAATCTGATCGTGGACTACCTGCGCGAGCGGCAGCCGTCGTTGGACTTCGCCAGCCTCGACGCGATCTCCCGCACTCTCGCGGGACTGTTCTGGGCCGAACTGGAAACTCTCGCGCCCGGAATCGACACGCTTCGGCTACCGGACGAAGTGGCCCGAACATGGAAGGAGAATCTGAAGACCAAGAGGAGAACCACCACCAACTCCGCCGGGGAAACCGTGGAGATCTCCGCTCCTCGTCTGAACGCCAAGGACGAACTGCTGCGGGTTCGAGCCTTCTACCTTGATATTGCGCAATGGGCCGTGGACGACCCCGGCCGATGGGGACCCTGGGCGACTCCCTGTCCCATCCGCGACGTCGAGGTCCAGCGCGACAAGGAACGCAAACACCGCAAGGCCCGCATCGACCAACGCACCCGCGAACGCCTGCCGGTTCTCCCGGTCTTGGTACGCACCGCGAATGACCGTCGCAATGCCGCGCACGAGCGTCTCCGGGTCGCCTGCGACACCGAACCCGGGGCACTGATCCCGCTCACGAACGGACTCCTCCGTCGGGCGATCACTCCGACCGCGATCGGACGACACATCTGGGCGGATGACACCAATACGGGAAAGCGGCGGAACCTGACGTATGAGGAGGAGGAGGAAGCCTTCTGGGCATTCGCCGGGATCGAAGTCCTGCGTCACACGGGCATCCGTTGCGAAGAGTTGTTGGAGTTGACGCATCACAGCATCACCCAGTACCGCCTTCCTTCGACCGGCGAACTGGTCCCGCTTCTCCAGATCGCCCCTTCGAAGACGGACACGGAACGACTCCTGCTGGTCGGCCCGGAGCTCGCCGACGTTCTCAGCGCCATCGTGAGTCGCCTCCGCGGAAGCGGGCCGACGATTCCGCTCGTGGCATCGTACGACATTCGGGAGCGTGTTTGGAATCCGCCGTTGCCTCTGCTCTTTCAACGGGCCATCGGCAGTGAGAGCCGGGCGTTTACCCCTACCGCTGTCCGCAAATTACTCATTAACGCACTGGCCGCGAGCGGGCTCACGGATCCCAATGGGGATCAACTGACGTTCTCGCCACATGACTTCCGCAGAATCTTCGTGACCGACGCCATCACCAGTGGCCTGCCGCCTCACATTGCTCAGATTATCTGTGGGCACAAGAGTCTCGACACCACGATGGGATACAAGGCGATCTATCCGACCGAGACGGTCGAGGCACACCGAGCGTTCGTCGCCCGCCGCCGTGAGACTCGGCCCAGTGAAGAATACCGAACGCCGACGGAAGCAGAATGGGATTCCTTTCTGGCGCACTTCGAGAAACGCAAGGTTTCTGTCGGGACGTGCGCTCGCGCTTTCGGATCGCCTTGTGTTCACGAGCACGCTTGCGTGAGATGTTCACTTTTGCGGCCGGATCCGGCCCAGCGGGCACGATTGGAGGAGATCCGCGAGAATCTGGAAGCCAGGATCACTGAGGCCGAACGCGAAGGATGGCTCGGCGAGGTCGAAGGACTCCACGTCAGTCTGACCAGCACGAGAGACAAGATCACGCAGATCGACTCAGTCCTTCGACAAAACAACGGCGCGATTCAACTCGACATGCCCACGTTCAGAGATATCACCGGGCGATCCATGTAGTTCAGGGAAAGCCTGCATCCAGTACTCGAAGTCACGGCCGGGGCTCACGTCAGTCGATGCCGTTCCCATTCATTGGCCATTGGTCCGGCAACACGCCTAACGACTCCCCACGAGTATCCACCAGTCTGGACGCATCATCGGGTGACCCTACAGCTCTCGACGGCGAGGTAGATCCGTCGGACGGTCCATAGTTCAGAGAATCAGAGTCCATGTTTCGAGCGGATCACCGACCGCTCCATCGACACCCAGGAACACACACGGTGATCCAGTTCGCGGATGAAATACCGCTGGGGGACCTGGTCGCCGACACGCGCACCGAGCAGGTCGGTCAACGCTTCTGATCTCTGACCAGGCAGAAGGGATGCCCGGCCGGATCGGTGAAGACTCGCCACCTGTCCTCATCCAATTGGTGGTCCGGCTTGCCCGCGCCCAGCTCCAACAGCAGCCCCTCTGCTTCGTCGAGGTCCTCGACTGAGAAGCAGATGTGCAGTTGTTGGGGCACGGTTTGGTCGGGCCAGGTCGGGGGCCGGTAGCCGTCGACTCGTTGAAAGCCGAGGAAGAGCCCGTCCTCGCGGTTGAGACCGGCGAAGTCAGCGTCCGATTTGGGGTGGGGTTCGAGCCCGGTGGCCTGCTGATAGAAAGCGGCCAGCGCCAGCGGATCAGGACAGTCGAGCGTTATCGCGTCCAACTTCATCTGCACGGGCATGGAACCTCCGGGCCGATCGGTGGAGCCGAGCGTTGGAACATCATGCTCGGATCCACGTCATGGCTTCAACCTCAATAGTTCAGAGAAGCCTGTGTCCGGTGTCCAGTCCTCATCGTCGGCCCCACCGAAAAGCCTCGACTGGAACAAATCAGAAACAACCTCAACGACCGGATCGCTGAAGCTGAACGCGAGGGATGGCTCGGTGATGTGGAGCAACTCGGCGTCAGCCTCGCTGCCACAGAGGAAAAGATTGAACAAATCGAGGCGCAACAGCGGCGCAAGGGATCGCCAACGTTCCTGGGCATCCCAGCATTCGATCAGATCGCAGGCCGAACCAGTTGAGCCGCGAGGCCCTGAACCCAGGGCTGATGCGTTCGGCCCGGAACGGCCGCAAGGCCGCATGTACGGCCGGGGCGGCAGGAGCCGCCGGCGCGCAGCGCCGCCCTTGAGCAAGTGAAGAAGATGTGCGACGGCTCCTGGACCCGGCCGGTGTCTGGAAGCTGCGGGGCTTCGTGCCGCTTAGGAATCGATACCGGAACATTTCAGGGTCGCGTGGGGGTCGACAGCAGGCCGTGCCCCTGATCGGCGCCTATCCACACAAGTCCGCCCACATCGCCATCGCGGTGGATCCATCCTTGAACGGGCAGCCCGGCTCGCTGAGGATCGAGGCGGCCAGCTGACGGAGTACCGCTGGCTTATCACCTGGTCCCGCCGGTGGCGAGGGCCAGTGAGATGCGGGATCAGTGCTCCGGTTGCAAGATGGATTGGGGCTACCGGTCCGCTCTGTCCACAAATGACAGAGCGACTAAGTCACATGGTGGCCTTGCTTCCGGCCCAGGCCCTCAAGGCCGCAGAGGCATCGACAGGCGCCCGCTAGGTCCCGCGGCGCTGGATGCAACATTCAAGGGTCGCACTAGGAAGGCGGATCGAGAATGCCGAGCATCCGCATTGACGCCCGCAGTCTGACAAGCAAGAAATTCCTAATTCCAGGGCAGGTTGCCACTCCGATAGATGCAGCAACAGTCACTACGTTGGAACTTGCCCCCGGAACATATGTCTTCCAGCAAATGAGCGGTCCGCCAGCCACCTTCACATTTGACGTCACTCCAGATGGGCTCGTCACATACGATCCCGCAAGTGACGGCTTCCTGGCCGGCCGGTTAACCGGCACGCTCATCGTGCATGGCTTTATCATCACCGTCGACGGGCGGGCCCTGTCGCATGATCTGATCCCGGTTCTGCCGGGCAATTCGGATCCGCTCTCACGAGACTCGACGCATGAACTGACCCTGATCCCCGGCGACTACAGGCTGGCGTTGGTGTCCAGTGTCGCTGATTTCGCATTTGCGCTCGCCATCGACGGCCGGGTGTCGGTCGAACCCCGCTTCACCGGCTTCGCCGAGGCCGCCGAGCAGACGCTGACCATCCACGGGTACCGCATCACCGTCGACGGGCGGGCCCTGTCGCATGATCTGATCCCGGTTCTGCCGGGCAATTCGGATCCGCTCTCACGAGACTCGACGCATGAACTGACGCTGATCCCGGACGAGGTCTACAGGTTCCTGCCCAGGGATGCAGGCATGTCCTTCACGGTCACCCTGGACATCTATGGCGCAGTCTCGGTCGTCCCTGGTGGGCTCATCGTCCAGCGCAGCCCTCTCCAGGACAGGTTGCTCGACGACTTCAGCACCGGCCTGGACAGCTTCGCCGTACCTCTGTCGACCACTACTGACCGCCGCCAAACCGGAGCGATGCTTGGCGGCGAGCGGTCGACAAGCGTGACCAACCTCGCATCCCCCAAAGGGGCACCGGCCCGCTTCGATGTCGGCGGCGCGGGCCGCGGTCTCCAGGTGACGCTTGGTGTCGACCAACAGGCCCGCGTCCAGGTCGGCTACGGGCTCAGGAACGATGGCACGCCTGCGCCGCTCGGTGTGAACCTGCATGACGGCGGCGTGGATCGGTTGAGGATCACGACTTCCCGCGTGAGCGGCAGCACCGATGCCAAGGTCACCATATTCACTTCGGCTGGCCCCTCGTCTGCCAGAGTGCGATCCAGTGGTGGGTTGATCGAATTCCGATTCGTCGACTTCACCGGCCCTGGGAGTCAGGACTTCACGGACGTCAGTCACATCGTCTTCGAATTCATCTCCGTCGGCAGCCTCACGCTGGATGAAATTGAGGCCTGCGGTCCACACCGAGTATCGCATCTCATGAGTTGGAACCCGCGCACCGATGAGTCCGGAAAACTTGCCGTTCACGCTGCCCTGGTGCACACGGGCAAGATCGTATTCTTCAGTGGCGATGAGCACGACCCCGGCCGCCACTTTCTCGGCCGGAGCGACCGTCGGCACATCGATAGCACACGGATCTATGACTGCCGCAGCGGCGCGGTCCGAGTCCTTCCTTCTCCCGAGGTTCCGCCTGACGCCCGCTCTCCGGACCTGTTCTGCTGCGGCCACGCGCTCTTGCCTGACGGCCGCTTGCTGGTCGCCGGGGGCACTGAAACGTGGGCATTTGGGCTAGGGGACCCCGACCCCGGCGGCCACCACGTGAACCAGCACTTCACAGGCCTGCGCTACACCTGGATATTCGACCCGGAGGCGCCGCCCGGAGCGAACCCGTGGATAAGAGTTGCGGACATGCGCGATGGCCGATGGTACCCGACCCTGGTGACTTTGGGTGACGGTGATTGCCTGGCATTGTGGGGTCACCCCAGCCAGGCCACGCACGGCGTTCACTCAAACCACGACGTTGAGGTTTTTTCCGGAAGAAGCAAAAGCTGGACCGTGCTGGGGTTGCTCCCTGTTTCCAATCAGGCGACGCTAGTCTACCCGCGGTTGCACGTACTTACGAACGGAGAGGTCTTCTTTGCGACACCCATGGAAGGAGCATGTAAGGTCTGGAACCGTTTTGCTTCTACTCAGTTGCGGGATATCGCGCAGCCGCCACTAGATGTGGATTATCACGGCTTCAGCACGACTTCCGTCCTGCTGCCGTTGAATCCACCGCACTACGAGCCGAGGATTCTGTTGTACGGTGCCGCGCAGCCGGTCGTCATCAGCCCACTCGACGACAAGGCCGAGTGGAAGGTGACTTCGCCGCGTCAACCCATCGCAGGCAGTCGTTTCCGCAAGCGCTTCTTTAGCACTGCGGTCATCCTGCCCACGGGAGAGATCATGGCGTGCGGCGGCTTCGACGTCGGCGACGGACGCGCCATGCTAGAAACCGAGCTCTATGACCCGGCCACCGGAGAGTGGACCACACTGCCGGATACCGGCACGGCTAAAGTGGAGCGGGGCTACCATTCGGTCGCACTGCTGATGCCCGACGGCAGGGTCTTCACGGCAGGCAGCAATGACCACGCCGACTGGAGCTATCATAATCAGAGCAAGTATCCTGTGATCGAAGGTCAGCCACTTCCGGACCTCCCGAAAACCGAAGCCGATATCGTTAACGGCGCCACAGTAGATAATCGAGAGACGCGGATCGAGATCTACGATCCGCCTTACATCGGCCGCAGTGACCGCCCCAGAATATCGTCCACACCCTCGTCCATCACGTATGGCAGTAGCTTCCTGGTCGACACATCGGACGACGTCGAAAGAATCCACCGAGTGGCGCTGCTCCGCGCAGGATCGGCAACTCATGCCTTCAACAGTGACCAGCGCTACGTGGGTCTGGGCTTCACCCGCCGCAGTGGCCAGCTCGAGGTCACCGCACCCCCCAACGGGAATGTCGCCCCTCCTGGCTGGTACCTGTTGTTCATCGCGGCCACGGCTGACAGTCAGGTCGTCCCTTCGGAGGGCGTCTTCGTTCACCTGTCCGTCGGTGCGCGAGATCCGGTCCTCATTCAGAGCAATTTCGGAGAGCAAGGCAACTTCGAAGTCGTGGCCCCCCTGACCGGCGGCGGCCTGGGCCTCTTCTTCCGCGACAATGACAGTCCCGCCATGTCGTGGGCCGGACCCTTCCAATTTGGCACCGGTCTGGGCAACGTGGACGGGGTGGCCATGATCCAGAGCAACTTCGCGGGCGGGAACCTGGAAGTCGTGGCTCGCGTCGGTTCGCAGCTGTTTCACCTCGTACGCAGCTCCAAGGCACCCCTGATCTGGGGAGAACCAATCGCCATCGCCCCCGCGTCAGGGGTCAGTGGAAATCCGGTCCTCATTCAGAGCAATTTCGGAGAGCAAGGCAACTTCGAAGTCGTGGCCCCCCTGACCGGCGGCGGCCTGGGCCTCTTCTTCCGCGACAATGACAGTCCCGCCATGTCGTGGGCCGGACCCTTCCAATTTGGCACCGGTCTGGGCAACGTGGACGGGGTTACCATGATCCAGAGCAACTTCGCGGGCGGGAACCTGGAAGTCGTGGCTCGCGTCGGTTCGCAGCTGTTTCACCTCGTACGCAGCTCCGAGCCACCCCTGATCTGGGGAGAACCAATCGCCATCGTTTGAGTCGCCAGGGATATGGGAGGAATTGCGAGGAGCATAAGTTCGGAGAATGGCAGCTGCTGGCCGAAGGTGCCCCCGACGACGCGACCGCCGACTACCTCCACCACTACTTCGAGCCCACCGCCCGCGCCATCGACGGCCTGGAGAAGGCCCTGGCCGGCCTCGGCCTCCTCGACGACGCCCTCGCCCTGGACCTGCGCAAACCCCAGGACTACTTCCACCGCGTGTGGTCCACCGCCTTCCGCGCCACCGACCTCGCCGACGCGCACGACGACGAGCAGAGCGAGTACAGCAGAACGTCCACAGTCGACGGCGACGCACCCGAACAGGACCCTGCATGAACACCGCCAGCGCCTCCGAACCCCGCACCGCGGCGGCCCTGGCCGCCCGCCGTCGCAAGACCGAGACCGCCCTGGAACGCGTCCACCAGGCCATCACCCGACTCCGGCGGGAGAAAGCCCAGGTCAGTGTTGCCGCCGTCGCCCGCCGAGCGAACGTCTCGCGCACTTTCCTCTATGACAACGCCGAGGCCAGAGCCGCGGTCGCCGCAGCGATGGACCAAGCCGACGAACGCCGGTCCCGCACGCTCGCGGAGCAGGACGACGAGCGCGAGGCGACCTGGCGCGAACGCGCGCTGAACGCCGAGGAGGCCCTCAAGGCCGCCCACACCGAGATCCTCGCCCAGCGGGACCGGATCGGCGAACTCCTGGGACAGATACGCGACTTGGAAGCCGAGTGGACACAAGAAGCCGTCCAGCGGATCACCACCGAGAACACCACCCTCAAACAGCGCGTCCGCCGGCCCACCACCGACAACCGCACCCTCGAGGAGCGACTCAAGGCCGCCCGCACCAACCTCCGCTTCCAGGACCGACGCATCGCCGACCTCGAAGCCCAGATCACCGACCCCTCGCAGGGAGTTCAGCGATGACCTCGACGATTGCGACACACCGCTCCTGACGGCGCGACTCGTGCCGGGGAGCCCGGCCCCCCGAGGCCGGCGCGCGCCCCCCCCCCCACCCACAACGCCAAAAAAACAACCAACCACCACCCCACCAACACCACCAGTAAA
>NZ_JBEXCV010000182.1:0-16160 GCF_040605455.1 Embleya sp. NPDC005575
GCGAACCAACCAGCCGCCCGCAACCGCATCTTCTCCCGGCGTTCCCGCTCCACCGGGGTCATCCCCGAGACCCTCATACACCGGGTATGCCCTTATTTGACACACCGTCAATCGGATCAGGAAACCTCAGTAAGCACCCGACGTCAGTCGATGGTCACCCCCGTGACAGTCGAAACGATCACGGTCATTCACGCCCCGACCAGCACACACCCACACGACACATCAACCCGACTGACGACCAACCACCGCCACCACAACGCACACTCACAGGTGGCGAAGCACCGTCCCCAGCACGCGCTCCGCCGGAAAGTAGCCGGCTTGCCGGGAGTCGAAGCTGATCTCCTCGTTGTCGCCCAGCAGGACCAAACTGCTGGCGGGGACCCGGGTTTCGAGCACTCCAGCCAGGGCGGGGAACCGGTCGCGCGGTACGGGGTCGCCCGGTGCGGCCGCCACACGCTTGATCAACCACTGCCGCCCTGTGATGGCGGGCGCCCGTGCAGTGCGCCCCACGGGCGGGCCGTACCAGGCGGAGCCGGGAACCATCCCGGTACCGGGGTGTTCCATCACGATCACCTGCCCCGGCGATGGGGCCAGGTCACGACGTACGAGGACCCGGTCACCATCGCGGTACGCCGGTTCCATGCTCGCCCCACGCACGGTTACCACGACCAGCCTGCGCGCCTGCAGTACCGAGACGACCAGGCCCGCCAGGCCCAGAAGCGCTGCCGGTGCTCCGCAAAGCAGCGCGACCCTGGTGACTCCGGCGACTCGCAGCGTCCCGTCGCGCGGTCGCGCGGGGATCATCGGTTTCCTCCAGTGAAGACTGATTCGGCTTCCGGGTCGTCCTGGTAGCCGTTTGCCTGAAGCGTGAACAATCGGGCATACTCCCCACCGGTTGCCATGAGGGCGGCGTGGTCGCCCCGCTCGGCTACACATCCCTCGGAGAGCACGACGATAAGGTCGGCCTCGCGCACGGCGCCGAGTCGGTGCGAGATCAGCAGGCTGGTCCGCCCCGTGCGGTGCCGCCGCAGCTCGGCGTGGATCTCGTGCTCGGCCTCGGCGTCGAGTCCGGCGGAGGGTTCGTCGAGGATCATCAGGTCTCGTTTGCCCTGCTCGTCCCGCAGGAAAGCCCGAGCCAGGGCGAGCCGTTGCCATTGGCCGCCCGACAGCATCACGCCGGTGGCCGGATTGTCCTTGTCGGATTCCATGAAGAACATTCGAGACAGCAGCGTGTCGTAGCCGTGGGGCAGGCCTGCGAGCTTGTGGTGGATGCCCGCCCGTTTCGCTGCGGCCTGAATCGGCACACGGTCGTCGGGGAGGGAGTCCGGATTATCGGAGGAACCCAGACCGCCCAGGGCTATGTTGTCCGCCGCCGTCAGGTCGTATTCCATGTAGTCCTGGAACACCGCGCCGATCCTCCGCCGCAGTTCGACCGGATCGGTGTCGCGCAAGTCCACGCCGTCCCACAGAATCGCCCCCCGGGTGGGGTCATAGAACCGGCACAGGAGCTTGACCAGTGTGGACTTACCGGCGCCATTCAGCCCGACCAGTGCCACCGCTTGGTCGTGGGGTATGCGCAGGCTGACGCCGCGCAACACCCAGGGATGCTCCTCCGAGTAGCGGAACCACACGTCACGCAGCTCGATCGCGTCGCGCAGCTCAGGCAGCGCGCGAGGTGCGGCGGGCACCGGCAGCTCCGGACCGGCCGTGGTGACCGTCGCGTAGTGTCGGAACATCAGCACCGCCTGGTGAGAGCGGGCCACCTCGCCGGCGAGTGCGGCGAGCGCGCCCTGCACTCCGCCGACCGCTGCCACGAACATGGTGATGCCTCCCACGGATAACGCCCCGGTCCGCGCCGCGCCAACTGCCCACAGCAGCCCACCGCCGGACACCAGGGCGGCGAGTACTCCCAACCCGGCCTGGACGACGACCTCGCGCCTGTCCATGGCCCGCTTCGCGGCGTTGGCCGTACGGCGCTCGGTCAGCATGCGGTGCCGCAGAAAGGCACCGGCGCCGAACAGCCGTACCTCCTTGGCCGCTTCCACACTGGACAGCAACTGGCCGTAGAAGAGTTCCCGCCGCTCGACGGGACCGACATCCCAGAACATCCGTGCCCGCCTCCGCGACAGCGCAATTTCCGCAAGCAGAGTCGGCACTCCCGAGGCGAGCACCAGCACGGTCATCATCGGGCTGAGCAGAATCAACGAGCCGAGGAAACCGGTGACGGTGAGGGCCGCCCGGGACATGCCGAGGACTCCGTCCACCACCAGAGTGGGGGCCGTCCCGCCGGATTGCTGGGCCAACCGCAGCCGGTCGAGGAAACGCGGGTCCTCGAACCGGCTCAGTCCGACGAAACCCTCCACAGCGGTGAACAACCGGTCCTGGGCGACCATCCCCACCTCCCGGTCGATCCCCGCCCGCAGATACCGGGTCACCTGTGGAGCTACCGCGGTGACCAGTCCGGCCAAGGCGAGTCCCACTCCCAGCCCGGTCAGGGCCCCGACGTCGGCACCTGCGGCAAGGCGGTCCAGCACCAGCTTGGTCAGCCAGGCGACCACCACCGGAAGCAGACCCACGATCAGTGCCAGCGCCGCGTACAGCGCGAGTGTGCCGGGAGCTGCCCGGACGGCGAGCGAAAACGCGGCGACCGCCTGCCGCCCCGCGCCGGACCGCTTCTGCGGCTGCTGTTCGGTCACGAGGGCGGTCATGCGATGGCGAGATGGCCCAGCCGGACCTCGTCCTCTGTGACGACCAGCCGCCCGGCGCCGTCCCGGGCGACCATGAGCAAGGTCGGGTACGCCTTGGCCTGGAACGCGGCACTCAGCGCCCCGTCGTACTCCTCGACGATCACGCGCGCCACCGGAGTGAGCTCGGCGACGAGCGCGGCGGACGCTTCAGCGTCGCCGACCACCGTTGCCAGCACCCGGTCGCGCCCACCGGGCAGCGTCGCCGCGAAGTCCAGGAACTTCGGCAGCTTCTCCTTGCAGGGCTTACAGGTGGGCGAGAAGAAGGCCACCAGTGTCTCACCGACCAGGAGGTCACGGGCGAGTTGTTCACCGTCCACCGTGGAGGCCGTGAAATCACCGACCTCCTCCCCCACCGTAATCGAGGCCCGGCCGTTGCCCGCACCGCCCACGTTGGCCAGCATCTCCGTGTGCTCACGCAGCCGCTTGATCACTCCTACCGTCAGGATCAGGTTGAGCAGGCACAGCGAACCCACGAGCGTCAGGGCCGCGATCAGCAAGGGCATCGTGAATCTCCTTCTGGGTCATGGACGTCTTTGGGCAGCGCCCGGGCTGTCGCCGAGGGGCTCGAACAGTTCGAGGATGTCGTCGAACAGCGCAACCACCGCGCCCAACAGCAGGCCAGCGAGTATGGCCACCACAAGTGCGCCGGGGTCCGAAGACGTATTCGTCGCCGGTACGGTGACCGCACCGAGGCACGCGACGGCCGCGAGGACGACGTTGCGCACGATGTGCCGGGCACCGAGTGGGGTCGTTGAGGCGCCGAAGCACCGGCACGGTGGACGGATGCCCCGACGGGCCGTGAGGGCGATCGCCGTCGCGAACATCACCAGCAACCCTGCCGCAACCAGGAATCCGGTCGCAGCGACCGTCGTCGAACCCAGCGACAGCAGCAACCACACGGCGTATTCGGCGACAACCACGAGCAGTGCCACCGGTCGGCATGCCTTCGCCGGCAGCAGTTCCAGACCACGCAGCGAAGCTACGAACGCGCCGAACGCGCCTCTCCCCGCCGTCTTGCCGACGGACGAGGCCAGGAACACCACTGCGATCAGGGAGCGGATCCCGAGCTCCAGATAGTGCACCGCACACCTTCCGTGTCGTCTTCCGTGTCGTCGTCCCACGGCTTGGGAGAGGGGGACCAGGGGCTCGAGACCCAACCCGGTGCCCCTGGTCCTACGCCTGTCTTCTTTGGTCCTACGCCTGCGTTGACGTGCGCCGCCGCCCCCGTCGAGGGCGAATGCTCAGCAGTCGCAGATGTAGAGGTTGGGAGCGCTGTCGCAGCGTGAGCAGGAGGCGTGGTAGCCGCACTGGTTCTGGCACTGGTAGCAGGCCGGCCAGCTCCAGCACCGGCGTACTGCTGCCGCCGCGTCGACCTTGGGGGCGAATCGTTCGAGGAGGCTGTCCCCCATCGATTCAAGCTTCTTGAACACGTCCGTACTCCTTCGCTTGATTCGTTCCGGGCCGGAAGCGCCCGCAGCACGAGACTCGCGCGAGCTGGCCGGTGACGTCTTGTAATTAACCGCACTCTCGTCAGACGGAGGTTGCGGTCCGGATAGAGGCAGGCATCGGCACGCCTGGGGCCTGCCCCTCGCCGCGGTCCGCGGACCAGGGGCCCGGACTGCCGGCTACCCGGCAGGCAATAAAGCGACCTGGAGCATGACCGGTCATCGCCTTGCAGTCATGGCCGAAGTGGGCCTGATCGTGGTAGCCCGCCAGCGTCGCCACTTCGGCCGAGGGAAGCCCGCTGTCGAGGAGTTGGAGTGCCCGTTGAAGCCGAAAGACGCGAGCGATGGCTTTGGGAGTGAGGCCGATCTGTTCCCGAAATCGTTTCTCCAGCTGTCGCTGCGACCATCCCACCCTTCGGGCGAGTGCCGGGATGGGAACGGCGCCGGCCCTATGGGCGAGTTCCTGCCAGGCCCAGGCCACGCGCGTCGAGTACGCAGGGCCACTCCGGGCCCATTCGGTGAGCACGACGTCGAGCAGAGCGAAGCGCTCCTTCCAGCCCACCGCGGTCGCGAGCGCCTCAGTAAGGTCGTCGGCGCGGGGGCCGAGCAATGCGCGAGGCTCGATGGCCACGTTCGCCAACTGCTGCAGGGTTGTACCGAAGATCGTGAAGGCGGCCCAGGGGGCGAAGGTCACCTCCACTTCGAACCAGCAGCCATTGTCCTCCTCGCCCGTCCTGCTGGTCTTCGGGCCGCCGATCGGGGAGGTCGAGGCGTTCGCGTCCACCGGCCCCGAAGGTAACTGCGACGGGGTGAGTTGCAGTTTCTCGTCGAAGGGGATCACCAGGGCCACCGCCATACCTATGGGCACTTCCTTGGCCCTGTGCAGTCGGTCCGGGCCGAGCCGGAACCCCCGATAGCAGCTCACACCTGGGCGCAGCCTGGGATGAGGTGAGGCGGATGCCACTTGCCATGTCCCGTCAGTGCATGCCGAATTGCGCACGATCGGTCCTCTCGGCCGGAGATGGATGACGCGAACGCGCCAGGAGGGTGTCGCTCCGGGCGCCGGCGGCCGGCGCCGATCCGGAGTCGTGGGTGCAGAGCAGGAGTTCCAGGGTTGCCACGTGGTGCGCGGGGAGCGTCGACGGCGCACCGGCCTGAGGCAGTCGCGGGTCCTGCCTCGCACGCAAGCCCTGGGTCACGACGTGACGCAACCAGGGCCCGCTGCCTGTCGGCCGATCCGCGCATCCCCTTGCACCTACCGGAGGACATCCCGGTGGCCACCGTCCCCATGTCTGTCTCGCTGGTTGGGGGATGGCGGGGGATCTCCCGTCGACACGGATCCACTCTCTTCCGGGCCGGCCAGGAGTTCTCCCACGCTTCGGCTTCGGTTCACCCTCGACCGCACCGAGGATGATGCCTCGAAGTGGTCAGCCGTGGGCTACGGAAGGGCTGCTGCGGCGCAGGCCGCTCCGGCGACGAACGGCATCACGAACGTGGATGTGAGTGCGACACCACATGCCGCGATCGCGCTTACGGTGCCCACCGTTCCCACGGAACAGGCAGCCGCCCTCGCGTAGTACACGGTGTAGCCGGCTGCGCTGAGGACGTCTGCGCATTCGCCAAAGCCAAGGGTCCCGACGCGACCGTCGGTCTGTTGGACCCGAGTCGTCGCCGCAGTGCTTTGCGACTCGGCTTGCGCCGGTGGAGCCACGAAGGCAACCGCGACCGTGGTCGCGACTCCGGCGAGCGTGCCGGCGAGAATCCTTCGACAGGCTTCCATGTTCTCTCCATCCGTTCGGCGCGAATGGGTCCGGTCCCGTGGTCGGGCCGACCCGTTGGCGTCGCTCAGACTGGCAAGCCCGGGCCGGCCGGGAACAGTTCCGGGCCTGTTCGAAACATGTTCGGGACATGTCCCGAACTTGACGGACTTCTTGCACGCCGCGCCCGAGGAGACGGACTCCTCGGCGGCGGCGGTCGAGCCGGCCGCGCCGGCCGGCAGGGCGTTGCCCGTCAGGCCTGCCAGGGCCATTGCCGCGCCAAGAACGGTCTTTGTGATGACACGCATCGGTCTCTCCGTTTTCGTGTGGGTGGGCGTTGACCGGGCCGCGCCTGCTCGCCGCATCCGCGCGCCCACCCCCGTGGGGTACGCGGTCGAGGGATGCGAGGACGATGTGTGGTGGATCGCGCCGTCCGGCTCGCACCACCGAGCTTGCCGGCCATTCCGGAGCCGGATCGGCGAAGTCCGTCCCGTTGGAACACCGTGGGACGCTCGGGGCGCTGACCTGCGGGGACGTCCGGCGGAACGCGGCAGCGCCGGGACGTCCGTACCGATGCGGGGCCGTGCGCTGGAAACGGCGCGGCGTCTCGGCCGGGCCCGTAGCGTGTGCACACGGTGTGCCACCGGAGAACAAGAGGGTGAAGACCTTGGGGATCCTTGACGCCGTACGGGGTGGAGCATGTCGCGTTGGCAGGAATTACCGGATTCGCTGGACCGGAGGGTTCGGCAACTCGTGGTGCAGTTACGGAGTTTGAAGGACCGCAGCGGGCTGAGCCTGGTCTCGCTCGCGGCCAGGACCCGATACAGCCGCTCGTCGTGGGAGCGCTGCCTCAACGGCAGGGCGCTGCCGCCGCGGCACGTGGTGGAGGAGCTGGCGCGGATCGTGGGCGCGGATCCGGTCCGGCTGCTGGTGCTGCACGAGGTGGCCGAGGAGGCCTGGCGGCAGTCGACGGCGCCGACCGCGGCGACCGTCGTGCGGGACGAAGGCGCGCCGGGAGCACGTGGCGGGGCCGCGGCCGAAGGGCCCGGTCCGGCCGAGGATTTCGGCACGGCAGGGCACTCCGGTGCGGTCGAGGGCTCCGCGCCGGCGGCGGAGCGAGCCGGCGCCTCGGAGGAGCCCGCCGCCTCGGAGGACTCGCCCGGCACGGCCCGACCGCCGGGCATACGCCGGCCCGTCGTCCTCGCCGCCGTCGTGATCGCCGCGCTCGTGGGGGTGGGCGTCGGCATGCTGATCGGCCAGCCCCGGGGCGACGACGACGGACGCCGCAGGGACACGACGGGGGTGGGAACGCCGGGCCCGCGCCCGACCGACGGTCCTCCGACCACCGCCGGAGGGCCCGGCCGCTACCACTTCCAGCCGGGCAAGTCCTACCCCTGCGAGGTTCGTAGGGCCGACGCGGTGGGCGGGGGGCTGTCCGCCGGATACAGCGCCACCCGGACCGTCGAGCTCGCCGGACCGGGCTGGGACGTGGTGGAGGCCCAGTGCCTGCTGGACCATCACCGGATGGATCCGGGCATCGTCGACGGGGTGTACGGGCAACAGACCATCGCGGCCGTGATGCGCATGCAGAAGGAGGCCGGATTGCCGGCGGACGGCATCGTGGGCCCCCACACCTGGCAGGTGCTGCGCGGATGAGCGCTCCCGCACCGGAGTGCGCGGCACTGGCCGAAGGGCTCCGCGAGCTGAGGGCGCGTACGGGCCTGAGCCTGGCCGCGCTGGCCGAACGCACCGCGTACAGCAAGTCGTCGTGGGAACGCTGTCTCAACGGCAAGACGCCGGTACCCCGCCACGCCGTCGAGGCACTGTGCGCGATCGCGGGCGAGCCCACCGGACGACTGCTCGCGCTGTGGGAACTGGCGGACGCCGAATGGAGCGGACGCGCCCGCCAGGCCCGCCCCGCCGGCCCACCCGCACCCGCGCCCGCGCCCTCACCCCCGTCACCGTCCCTGCCCACGCCCGCACCGGTCCCCACCGTCACCACGGGCAGCGCGGGCAGCACGGGCGCCTCGGGCGGGCAACGGCGGCCTCGGCGCAGGTGGTTGTTCGTCCTCGTCGCCACCGGCGTGGCCGCGGCGACCATCGCCTCGATACCGGTGCTGACGGCCCTGCGAAGCCACGACGCGGGACCGCCGCCGATCCTGCGCTCCCCCGTGCTGGACCCCGCTCCCGGATGCCGTGCGGACTCGTGTGACGGGAGGGACCCCGACGAGATGTCCTGCGGGCTGCCCGGCCGGGACGACTCGCTCGGAGCACAGCATCACACCGCGACCGGTACGCGCGTGGAGGTCCGCTACAGCTCGGTATGTGCCGCCGCGTGGGGCCGGATCTGGCACTCGAAGGTCGGGGACACGATCGAGATCTCCGCCCTCGGCACCCGTCCGCAGCGATTCGTCGTCACCCACACCACCGACACCGACGCCTACCGCTTCACCCCGATGATCGGCGCCCCGGCCCGGACCGGACTACGACTGTGCTTCATTCCGGCGAGCGATACGAGCAGGGAGTGCTTCGACATCTGAGGACACACCCGCGAAAGGCGGTTGTCGTATCCCTGTGGTGGGGTGATGTCGGACCGCCGGTGAGGAAGGACGGGGACGATGGGTGAGCGCACGGCATGGCGGCCGTTTCTGGAGCGGTGGAGCGAGGAGTGGGTCGCGGGGCACGTTCCGGAGCGGGACGGGCCGCTCGCGGAGGAGGTCGTGCACCACACCTGGCTCGGGTTCGCGTCGGCGGACGAGGCCAGGGTCGCTGCGGCCGAGCCCTGGACTGCGGCGACCCGCATCGCCGATCATCCGGCCGCCGGCTCAGCCGCACCGCTGCCGCATCCGAACCCCGGATCCGGCGGCCGTCGGCTACCGCGGGTGGTAGGAGTCGACGATCTCCCCGACGCAGACCGTCATGACGACCAGGCCCACCGCCCACGCGAACACCGCGCCGTAGCGCACGGCACGCGCCCCGGCAACGATCGCGGCCGTCCCGGCGACGCCCAGGAGCGGCCCGCCGATGACGACTCTGCCGGCATCGACGGGGGCGTCTGTCACCGTGCGTTCGTGGACGGCGTGCACCCGACCGGTCCGACCGCCGCAATCCGGGCAATCCGCCGGGCCGCCAGGCGTCCGGGCCCGCACGCGAATGACCTCGCCCTCGTCGGCAACCTCCTCGACCACCAGCGGCGCAAGCCTCGAAAACACCACGCCCACAAGCTCGTTCGCGTTCAGCAGCCGCACATGATCACGGACTTACAGTCCGTCACCACCGGATGCGAGGCAGACCCAAGACGCTGACACGCCCTGATTCCAGGGGTGGTGGTCGGGGTGTGGTGGGTGGGGTGGGCTGGGGTGTTCGGCGCGGCGGGGCCATCGGGTACGGCGCAGCGCTCGGGCGTGGCCGGGTCAAACGGGGGCAGGCCTGGGCGCACCCGGGAGCATGCCTTTCGGATCGCCCTCGCCGCGGCCGCTGCCTACCGGGAACGCGTCGGGCATCTCGAAGTGCCCCGTGGGCATGTCGAGACCGTTGTCGCGTTCGACGGGTGGCGGAAGGAGGTGCGGGAGGCAGGACGATTCGCGCGCCCGGTCGCGCATCGTAGGTGGACGTCCGTTCGTGTTCACAGGATGCGGGTGACGATTTCGTAGGCGAGGGCCACGAGGGAGAGTGCGCCGACTGCTGCGGCGGATGCGGTGGATCTCATGATGGACCAACTGACCTGGGAAGGCGACGGTGTTCGGGGAGAAGCGCGGCCCGGGTGTGCCCCGGGCCGCGCGCGTGGTGTGGTGCAGGCAACCAGGGCGCCAAATCGAACGACCTGTGCTGGGTCAACGACAACGCCACGCTCTCGCTCAACGGCAGCAACACCGAGCTGGTCAAGGGCACCGACGGCCTGTGGAAAGCCGCCGCTGACAGCGCTCAGAAGATCGAACGCCTCACCGGCGCCGACAACGGCGACAACGACGGGGAGCACTGGAAGGTCACGTCCAGCGACGGTACGCAGTACTTCTTCGGTCTGAACAAACTTCCCGGAGCCGGTGCGCAGCGCACGAACTCCGCGTGGACGGTGCCGGTCTTCGGCAACAACGACGGCGAGGAGTGCCACAAGAACGCGTTCGCGGACTCGTGGTGCCAGCAGGGCTGGCGGTGGAACCTGGACTACGTCGTCGACCCGCGCGGCAACGCTATGACGTACTTCTACGAGACCGAGACCAACCACTACGGCCGCAACGGCGACGTCACCACCGGCAAGGGCACCTCCACCCCCTACGCGCGGGGCGGATGGACGACACGCATCGAGTACGGTCACCGCAGCGACACGCTCTTCAGCGCCAAGGCGCCCGCCGTCGTGTACTTCGACGTCGCGGAACGTTGCCTTCCCACCGGCACCATCACCTGTTCCGACGCGCAGTTCACCAAGGACAACGCCAAGTCCTGGCCGGACGTACCCGTCGACCTGAACTGCAAGCCGGGCACCGAGTGCAAGGTACTCTCCCCGAGCTTTTGGACACGCAAGCGTCTGACCACCATCCGCACCCAGGTCCTCAGCGGCGGCGCCCAACGAGACGTGGACGCGTGGGCGTTCGAGCAGCAGCTCCCCGACTCCGGCGACGGCCACTTCCCGCTGTGGCTCGCCTCCATCACCCGCACCGGCAAGGCCGGCGCCGACGTCGTCATGCCCCCGGTGACCTTCGGCAGTGAACAACTCGAGAATCGCGTCGACGGCAAGGAACACATCGCCCCGTTCTGGCGACGCCGCGTCAACAAGATCACCACCGAGACCGGTGCCACCACCCAGGTCGCCTACTCCGCGCGGGACTGCCTGCGCAGCGAGCTCCCCGACCCGGCCACCAACACCAAACGTTGCTACCCGGTGAACTGGTCCCCCGACGGGGCCGACACGCCCGTCCTCGACTGGTTCCACAAGTACCTGGTCACGCAGGTCCTCGAGGCCGACAACACAGGTGGCGGTCGGGTCATGCAAACCGACTACGAATACGTCGGCGCTCCCGCGTGGCTCAAGAGCACCGACGAGTTCACCAAGCCTGCGGAACGCACGTACAACGACTATCGCGGCTACGCGGCCTTGAAGGTGCGCTCCGGCGGAGCCGGTGACAAGCGAGGCCTTGTCGAAACCCGCTACTTCCGTGGGGTCCCCGGAGCCAAGGTCGTCGACTCCGAGGGAATCACGGCCGACGACGCCCCGGTCCTCGCCGGATCGGTCCGCGAAACGATCAACTACAACGGCGACGGCGGGCCCATCCTGGCCGCGGTCGCCAAGGACTACTGGGTCTCCGATCCGACCGCAAGCCGCGCTCGTCCCGCTCTGCCGGATCTCACGGCCGTGCAGACCGGCACCAAGACGGAACGCACCCGCTCCCCCCTCTCCGACGGCGGCTGGCGACGGAGCAAGGTCACGCGCACGTTCGATGGCTATGGCATGCCCGTCCAAGAAGACACCGAAGGCGACCTGGCGGTTACCGGCGACGAACAATGCCTGCGTACCGAGTACGCCCGGAACACCACCGACTGGCTGGTGAGCTATACCTCGCGCACCGAAATCGTCACCGTGGGCTGCTCCACCACGCCCACGCGACCCCGGGACGTCCTCAGCGACAACCGATCCTTCTACGACGGCGCCTCCTCGTACGAAACCCCGCCGACCAAGGGTCTGTCCACCTCAGGCACGGAAATCACCGCGAGCGGCACCGGACGCCAGACCAACCTCCGCATCGAGTACGACGCCTACGGGCGCGCACGCAAGGCGTGGAACGTCGAGGACCAGCTGACGACCACCGACTACTCCGGAACCGTCGGCGAACTCCCGAACACCAGCACGGTGACCAACCCCCTCGGCCAGACGATCAAGCAGACCTTCGACACTCGCCGCGGTCTGATCGTGACCAGCGTGGACGTCAACAAGGTCCGCACCGACTACGAATACGACGCACTGGGCCGTGTCACCAAGGTCTGGGCTCCCGGCTGGGAGAAGGAAACACACGCAACCAAGCCCACCAAGGAATACACCTACCTCGTCCGTGCGGACGGCCCGGTGGCGGTGAGCACGAAGCACCTGATCCACAACGGGAACTACCTCACCAATATCGACCTCTACGACTCCATGCTCAGGCCCCGACAGACGCAGGTCCCCACCCAGGGCGGGCGCATCGTCACCGAAAAATGGTACGACTCCCTGGGACGGAAGTGGCGGACATACAGCGGCTACTTCGCGTCAGGGGCCCCCGACACCACCCTGGTCGCAGGCGACGACACCAAGGTCGTCGCGAGCACCGAGACCGTCTTCGACGGAGCCGGCCGTCCCACCGACGTCATTGCAAAGAAGTACGGCACAGAAACGGTCCGCACCACGACGTTGTACGACGGCGAGCGCACCACCACCATCCCGCCGACCGGGGGGACGGCCTCCACCGCCGTCCTCGACGCCTTCGGCCGTACCAGTGAACTCGTCGAGTACACACTGCCCGACCGCAAAGGGCCGCAGTCGACGCTGTACGAATACACCACCCGCGGCGACATGAAGAAGGTCGTCGACCCCGCAGGGAACGTCTGGTCCCACGACTACGACGCCCGCGGCAACGACACGCACAGCGTGGACCCCGACAAGGGCGAGAGCTGGCGCGAGTACGACACATCCGATCGCATCGTCAAGAGCACGAGCGCACGCGGCGGGACCCTCTCCCAGACCTACGACGCCCTCGGCCGCCAACGTCAGCTCAAAGCAGCCGAGACCGTGCTGGCCGAGTGGGAATTCGACACCGCACCCGGTGGCGTGGGACAACTCGCCGCGTCCACCCGATGGGCCGACGGAGGTGCCTACAAGACCGCCATCACCGGCTACAACGCCCGCGGCCAATCCACCGGCACCACGATCACCCTCCCGCCCGACGCCGGCACCGGAATGACCGGACCCTTCACCTGGCAGTACGCCTACAACCCCGAGACGGGCCTGCCCACCGGCGTGCGACACCCCGCCCTCGGCGGGCTCCCCGCCGAAACGGTCAACACCGGATACGACGCCTTCGGCCGCCTGCAGAGCACCGGCAGCAGCCTGCAGCCCTACGTCGGCAGCACCACCTACGACCCGCTCGACCGGATCACCCAGACCGAAATGGGCGCGTTCGGCAAGAAGATCATCACCACCAACGTCTGGGACCAACACACGGGCTCGCTCCTCAGCGCCCAAACCGACCAGGAAAGCACCAAGACCCGCCTGGGACTCACCGAGTACGGATACGACCCGACACAGAACGTCACCCGGATCTCGGACACCAACGGGCAGGGCACGACCGTCCCCGACGTCCAATGCTTCTCCTACGACGGTCTCCGCCGCACGACACAGGCCTGGACCGCGACCGACAACTGCTCGCAACAACAACCTCGCGGCGGTGTCAACGGCACCGTGGGAGGCGTTGACCCCTACTGGCAGACCTACACCTACGACGCCCTCGGATCGCGTCTCCAGGAAACGATTCACGACACCACCGGCGACACGGCCAAGGACCTGACCCGCAAGTACACCTATCCCACCGCCGGAGAGAACAAGCCCCGGCACGCGCTCACCAAGGTCGTCACGGAAGCCGCCTCAGGCACATCGGAGAACACCTACGAATACGACGCCGCCGGCAACACGACCAAACGCAAAATCTCCGGCCGACCCGAACAGACCCTCGAGTGGAACTCGGAAGGCCGACTCGGCAAGGTCCTCGACGGAAGCCAGGAATCGAACTACGTCTACGACGCGGAAGGGCGCCGAATCCTCAAGCGCGACTCCGCAGGAACGACCCTTTACCTTGTCAAGGGCACCGAACTGCGCCGTTCCGCCGGAGGTACACTCACCGGCACCCGGTACTACGCGCATTCCGACAAGACCGTCGCCGTGCGAACCGGCAACAAGATCAGTTTCCTGCTGAACGACCACCACGGCACGGCCGGCACAACCGTCGACAACGCGACCCAGACCGTCACGCGACGCAAGACCATGCCCTTCGGTGGACCCCGAGGCCCTCAACCCACTCCGGGCGGCTGGCCCGACGACAAGGGCTTCCTCGGCAAGACGGTCGATCCCACAGGTCTCGTCAACATCGGCGCCCGCGAATACGACACCGACATCGGCCGCTTCATCAGCGTCGACCCGGTCATGGATCTGGCTCGCCCCGAGCAGATGCAGGGATACGCGTACGCCAGCAACCGCCCCGCCACGTCCAGCGACCCCACCGGCCTGGCCGACAAACCCACGAACACCCCCACGCCGCCGTCGGGCTGCCCGGCCGCGAACGACAAGTGCAACGACCCTCTGCGGGACACGACCAAGAGACTGACAGCCGAAGGTCCCGTAAACGGCAAACCGGAAACCATCTATGACGAAAAGGGAATTCCTCACAGTGTCGTGGCCCCCGGGAACGACACCAACGCCAACGTCGTTCACGGCATCATCTCCGCGGACCTGGCCGCGGCCGGTGACGCGTACGACCCTCAGACCCGCTCCGGGTACGAGTACTACCACCAGAACGAAACGAACAGCAATGGACTCAAGGGTCTGATCCAGGACGGTCCCCTGCACGTCGTCACGGGAACCACAGCGGACTTCATCCTCGTGAAATGGGAGAACGGGGCCATCGCAAGCGTGGACTCCTACGACGCCACGGGGACCACGAGCCCGGACAAGAACCCCGACGAAATCGAGAAGGAAATACGCAGGAAACTCAGCGTCGTCGCCAGGGGAAAAGCCCAGGCCAATAACGTCATATATCTCGCGACGGACCGCACCCAAGGCGAAGAGGTTGCACGACGATTCTCCGGGGACACACGCGTCCGTGTCGTGTCAAGGGACGGGTACGATTCCCGGCCGACCGTCCGGGTTCCGTACGCACGTGGGCAGGGAAGAGCAGGCAGAGGTCTCATCGGCAATGGAAACAGTATTGCCGTCATGGGAGGTCTGATCGCAGCTATCTCGTTCGCAGCCAACTGGCACCGGTACGGATTCAAGGAGGCCACCAAGGGGCTCTTCTTCGGTATCTTCGACCCCTTCAATTTTTGGGGCAATCGTCCCCGAAGCAACGCAACGGAGTCATAGTTCGACGGCGCGATCCTCGATGACCACACATCGCGGACGCGCGGTCTGTCGAGGATCACACCCCTCGTGAGCCAAGGAAGCAAGAATTAGCCGATGCGGCGGGTCCAGTTCAGCTCCGACCCGCCGCATCTCGCCAATCGTCTCGCGGTTTGTCCGTACGCTGAATATAGCCAGTAATGGTCAGATCACTCGCCGTTCTCCTTGTGGCGGGAAGCGGGACCTCCTTCAACTTTCCACCAAAAATCATCCAGAGACCGAAGCAGTCGTCGTCCTCATCCCGCAGAAGCACCTGCACGGAATACGGATCCGGCCACGCCAGGTTCTCGATGAACTCGAAGAGTCCTTGCCAGTTGTTCCTGCCAAATTGAATAATCCACATATAGCATGCCGGATCGCCGTAGGAGCTTCCCGAGAATTTCTCGTCGTCAATGGGAACGAACCTGTGCCCACCCCATCGCTCCGCAAAAGAATCCGTGGTCAACGGCAGCATCACATCCTCGGCATCCTTCGCGAGAATAATGATTTCCGTATATCTACTCATGCTTGCATTATGGCACGACCGCACCATGGTGAATCGAAGGGATGTCCGGTGCTTTCCCGGATCGCCAAACGGTCGTGTCTCCATCGATTTCTGACCCTAGTGCAACACGAGGACAACCCGCTCTTCCGGTCCCGCCGCACTGCGGGCGGCGGCGCCTACCGCCGTGGCTCGCTGGGCGGTGACGGGTGGGTTGAGGAGAACGGAGCCGACCCGGCGGACGTCGAGCCCGTGTGCGGGGAGCAGGAGACCGCGCGCCCCGGTTGGCGAGGAGGCCGGCTGCGGCGTCGACCCCAGGTGGAGTGGCGCTCAGGAGACGACACCCCCACCCAGGCACAAACCCGGCCCGGCCCTCGAGGAAGCCTTCCACCGCCGCCGGGGAGCGCACCGCGCCCCACCGGCCGCCGGTGGCCTCGTCCATACAGCGGGTGACGACGTCGCGGGCGTGGGGGTCGTGGCTGACGAGTTGGCACACCAGCACGAAGCTGCCCGGGCACAGGCGCTCGCGGGTCCGCCCGGCCGGGGCCGTCGAAGCCGGTGCCGGCGGTGGTGTCGGCGGCGAGCCGGTCGCGG
>NZ_JBEXCV010000183.1:0-15634 GCF_040605455.1 Embleya sp. NPDC005575
GCCGAACCGCCGCGCCGCGGGGGTCCGCCGCTCGGTGACGTCGAGCCCCCGCACATCGAGCGGGGCCACCGCCCGTCGCGGTGAGGTCGAGCCCGCGGCCCGCATGACCACCGGCGTGCTGCGATGATCTCTGGCGTTGCGGCCACGGGGGACGGTGACGTCCTCCCGGCGCCAGGATCATCGTGGCGAAGCGGGTGGACATGGGCTGGTTGGAAGCTTTGGCGATCTTCGCCGCGGGCATCGCGGCCGGTGGGATCAACACGGTGGTCGGATCGGGCACGCTGATCACCTTCCCGGTGCTGCTCGCCTTCGGATATTCGCCGGTCACCGCCAACGTCTCGAACACGATCGGCCTGGTGCCGGGCTCGATCAGCGGCGCGATCGGCTACCGACGCGAACTGGTCGGCCAAAAACCACGGTTGATCCGCCTGGGACTGGCCTCGCTGCTCGGTGGCCTGACCGGCGCGATCCTGCTGCTGACGCTGCCCGACGACGCCTTCAAGGCGATCGTGCCGGTGCTGATCGTGCTCGCGCTGGTGCTCGTGGTGCTGCAACCGCGCCTGGCCAAGCGGCTCGCGGCCCGGCGCGCCGAGAACGGCTCGGCGGGCGAGGGGCCGCGGCACGGCGGCGCGCTGCTGTGGGTGGCCGTGTTCGCGACCGGAATCTACGGCGGATACTTCGGCGCCGCCCAGGGCGTGCTGTTGCTCGCGCTGTTCGGCGTGTTCATCGCGGAGAACCTGCAACGGATGAACGCGGTGAAGAACGTGCTCGCCGGGATCGTCAACGGCGTCGCGGCCATCGTGTTCATGCTCGTCGCCGACGTCGCGTGGTGGGTGGTCCTGTTGATCGCGTTCGGATCGGTGATCGGCGGCCAGATCGGCGCCAAGGTCGGCCGCCGACTGCCGCCCACGGTACTGCGCGCGGTGATCGTCGTGGTGGGCCTGATCGCTGTCGTGCGGCTGCTGCTCTGACGGCGGCTCCGGCCACCCTGACCTCCTCGCACGGCATCACCAAGCGACAGCACTACCGGGGAGGCGGCCGGATGGCCCTGGAGATGCGCGAACAGTGCGAACGCTGCGACGTGGCACTCGGTGCGAACGGCCCGGCCCGGATCTGCTCGTACGAGTGCGCCTTCTGCGAGCCGTGCAGCGCCGCCATGGACGACACGTGCCCCAATTGCGGCGGCGAACTCGTGCCGAGGCCGCGCCGCGCGGAACCGGCGGCCGGATAGCGTCGAGCGGCCCGTCGGCGCGGCCCTGCGGACCGGGGGGTCCACCGGCCCGGGTGGCCCCACCCCAACGCGATGACACCGTGGTTCGGACGGTCGTGGCGCAACGGGCCACGCGGGTACCCACGGCAAGCCCGAGCCGCCCGCGGCGGATCCGCGGCCTCGTGAAACGATGCCGGGCATGCCAGTCACGTCCCACGCCGTCGGCCTCGCCGCAGGTGTCCTCCTGGACGCCGCCTTCGGTGACCCCCGTCGAGGCCACCCCGTGGCCGGTTTCGGGAGCGTGGCCGGGCGGCTGGAACGGGCCCTGTACCGCGACGACCGCGCGCGCGGCGTCGCGTACACGGCGCTGTGCGTCGGCGGCACCGTCGGCCTCGGTCTCGGGCTACGCCGCGCGGCCGCCGGTCGCCCGCTCGCCGACGCCGTGGTCACCGCCGGATGCACGTGGGCCGTCCTCGGCGGCACCACCCTGCGCCGCGAGGCCCGGCTGATCGCAGCCCCGCTGGTGGCCGGCGACCTGCCCGCCGCCCGGGCCGCGTTGCCCCGCCTGGTCGGCCGCGACCCGGCCCGCCTGGAGGACAAGGGCATCGCCCGTGCCGTGGTCGAATCCGTCGCCGAGAACACCTCCGACGCCGTGGTCGCCCCGTTGTTCTGGGGCGCCGTCGCGGGCGTTCCGGGTCTGCTGGGCTACCGCGCGATCAACACCCTGGACGCGATGGTCGGCCACCACAGCGCGCGGTACGAGAACTTCGGCTGGGCCTCGGCCCGCCTGGACGACGCGGCCAACTGGCTGCCCGCCCGCCTCACCGGCCTGCTCACCGTCGCCGCCGCCCCCGTCGTCGGCGGCGACCCGCCCCGCGCGTGGGCCGTTCTGCGTCGGGATGGCGGCAGCCATCCCAGCCCGAACGCCGGCCGCTGCGAGGCATCCGCCGCCGGTGCCCTGGACGTGCGGCTGGGCGGCCGGAACGTCTATGCCGGCCGCACCGAGAACCGGCCCGCGCTCGGCGACGGCCCACCGCCGAGCCCCACCGACATCCACCGGGCGAACCGGCTCTCCGCGTCAGTCGGCCTGGCCTCGGCGGCACTGGCCGTCGCCGTCGTCGCCGCGCGCGCCGCGTGGCGCACCCGCCGGGCGCTTCGATGACCGGCGCGCTCCGCACCGCCGACCCGGACCCGCGGGTCGCCGCCCGTACGGCAGTTCGCCTCCGAGAGGCACTGCACCCCCGAAAGGCACTGCACCCCCGAAAGGCAACCCGATGAACGGCGCCCTCCTGGTGGCCGGCACCACCTCCGACGCGGGCAAGAGCGTCGTGGTCGCCGGACTGTGTCGACGGCTCGCCCGCGAGGGCGTCAAGGTCGCGCCGTTCAAGGCGCAGAACATGTCGCTCAACTCGATGGTCACCGCCGACGGCGCGGAGATCGGGCGCGCACAGGCGATGCAGGCCGCCGCCGCGCGGATCGAGCCGGAGGCGGTGATGAACCCGGTGCTGCTCAAGCCGGGCGGGCTGATGAGCAGTCAGGTCGTGCTGCTGGGCAAGCCGATCGCCGAGGTCGGCGCGCTGAACTACCGCGACCTGAAGCCGCGGCTGTTCGAGGTGGTGCTGGAGTCGCTGGCCGATCTGCGTTCGCGCTACGACGTGGTGGTGTGCGAGGGCGCGGGCAGTCCGACCGAGATCAACCTGCGCGACCGGGACATCACCAACATGGGCCTGGCCCGGGCCGCGAACCTGCCGGTGCTCGTGGTCGGCGACATCGATCGCGGCGGTGTCTTCGCATCCTTCTTCGGCACCCTCGCGTTGCTCTCACCCGAGGACCAGGCGCTCGTCTGCGGCTTCGTGATCAACAAGTTCCGCGGTGACGCGCGCCTGCTCGATCCGGCGTTGACCCGGATGCGCGAACTCACCGGGCGCCCGGTTCTGGGGGTGCTGCCGTTCCTGGGTGGCCTGTGGCTGGACGTGGAGGACTCGCTCGCGCTCGACGCCGACCGGGGCACGCCTGAGCCACCGCTCGGCGCGGACGTCCTGCGCGTCGCGGTGCTCCGGCTGCCGCGAATCAGCAACTTCACCGACATCGACGCGCTTTCCGTCGAAGCCGGCGTCGTAATCCGATTCGTGAGCACGCCCGGCGAGATCGCCGACGCCGACCTGGTGGTGTTGCCGGGCACCCGCGCCACCGTCGCCGACCTGGCCTGGCTGCGCGAGCGCGGCCTGGACACCGCGCTGGCCCGCCGCGCCGCCGAGGGCCGGCCCGTGCTCGGGATCTGCGGCGGCTACCAGATGCTCGGCCACGAGATCCACGACGACGTGGAGAGCCGGGAGGGCATCGTGCCGGGCCTGGGCCTGCTCCCGGTCCGGATACGCTTCGCCGCCGACAAGACCCTGGCCCGCCCGCGCGGCTTCGCCGAGGGCGAGTCGGTGGCCGGGTACGAGATCCATCACGGCATCGTCGACGTCGAGGCCGGCGAGCCGGTGTTCACCGCCGCCGACGGCACCGCGCTGGACGGTTGCCGGGTCGGCGCGGTGACCGGCACGCTGTGGCACGGCGCGCTGGAGAACGACGGTTTCCGCCGCGCGTTCCTGACCCGGACCGCCGAACTGGCCGGCCGGCGGTTCCTCGTCTCGCCCGACACCTCGTTCGAGGCGGCCCGGCAGAGCCGGCTGGACGCGCTGGGCGATCTGGTCGCCGACCACCTGGACAACGCGGCGGTGGACCGGCTCATCACCGCCGGCGCGCCCCCCGGCCTGCCGTTCGTGCCTCCCGGCGCGTAGACGAGCGATCGAGGGCACGCCCCAAGTCCTGGGGAAATGCCCCGGACGGACCGCCGCCCGATCACCGATGATGGATCTCGGGGGCGTGCGCGCACGCGGAGACCGGGGTGGAAGGGCGGGGGCTCACGATGCGGATCCTGCTGGCCGGAGACACACACGGCAACACCGGACACGTGCGGCGGCTGCTCGAAGCCGCCGCGGAGCTCGACATCGATCTGGTCTTCCAACTCGGCGACTTCGGCTACTGGGAGCACGAGTCGTCCGGCGTCCGCTACCTGGACGCGGTCAACCGCTCTGCCCGCGCGCGCGGTGTCGACGTGTACTTCCTGGACGGGAACCACGACAAGACCTCGCTGCTGATGGAGTCCTACGGCGACAACCGGGACGAGCACGGCTTTGCGATCGTGCGCCCTCGGGTTCGCTACGCACCGCGCGGGCACCGCTGGTCCTGGCGCGGCACGAACTTCCTCGCCTTCGGCGGCGCCCTCTCGCTGGACCGCGAGCAGCGGCTCGCCGAGGAGCGCCGGCGCCACGAGAAGGCGCTGCGCAAGGAGGGCTTCCGGCTCGGTGCGGGTCGCCCGCCCGCCGAGGTGCCCGACTTCGCGGGTGCCCTGTGGTTTCCCGAGGAGGAGGCCACGGACGCCGACGTGGACGCGGTTCTGGCCGACCCCTCGCCCGTCGACGTGCTGTTCACGCACGACAAACCACTGCGCACCACACCCGAGTTCAACCGCAAGGGCGACCCGCGCTGCTTGCCCAACCAGCGCCGCGTCCAGCGCCTCGTGGACGCCTACCGGCCCGCGCTGGCCGCCCACGGGCACCTGCACTTCCGCTACACCGAGGAACTCGCCCATCCGGACGGCTCGTCCACCCGCGTCGAAGGCCTGGCCGCCGACCCGATGGCCTCCTACGACGTGCCCGGCTACCGGGTGCCCGACTCGTGGCACGTGCTCGACCTCGCCGACCCGACTCCGATCCCGACCGCGGGCCCCGACGCCGACGCCGTCGAGGCGGGCACCGGTTCCTGACCCATTCGAGGCCGACCGGGCGGACTGCGTAAGGGCCGAGACAAACGGTTGATCGATCGCGGCTACGGCATGTGACCGTTCGTGGGCCCCCCTTGCCGAGGGTGTCCGGGGGCGTGGATAACCTCGGCGAACACATGATCGGATCGCCGATCCGGGGCCGGGGGCGGAATCATCGGACCGGCGGTCCAGGGGAGGACTGGCATGTCCGACATGCCCACTGCCGCCGACGGCGCACATCCGCCGCGCGGCGCATCGACCAGTGGACCCACCGAGTCCGAGAACGAGCACGAACGACCGTCCGGGAAGCGGGACATGGGGACGGCCGAGGACTCGCCCGAGTACGTGGATCCGCAGCCCGTTCGGCGCACCGGGCCCGGGCCCGGCGCTGCGTCCACGCCCGCGGAGCCCACGCCCGGGTCCGGGTCCGGGTCCGGGCCCGCCGAGCATGGGACGACCGAGGTCCGCCCGGACGCGATATCCGGCGGCGACGGCATCGCCACGACGCCCGACGCAGCAAAACCCGTCGCGCCCACCGAGCCCGTCTCCACCGCGACGACGACACCCGCCGAAACCCCGGAAGCAGCCTGGCCGCCCGCCGCATCCGCCGCACCCTCGGTACCCGGCGCACCCGCAGCGCCGCAAGCGCCCGACGCGGCCACGGCCCCTCACGCACCCGACGCACCCCGGGCAGCCGCAGCACCCGCAGCCTCCGCGACGCCCGCGAAGCCCACCACACCCCCGCCGTCGCCGATTCCCGAAACGCCCGAATTCCCCACCCGGGTCGGCTTCTACGGACCACTCCCCTTCATCCCACCGCCCGACCAGCAGCGCCGCAACACCCGTCGGCACCTGCTCGCCGCGGCCGGCGGCGTGGTCGCAGTCCTCGCGCTGCTCGCGTCCCTCGCCGTCGGCGGCGTCTTCGACACACCGTCCTCCCCGGCCGCCGTGCCGATCGCGGAGCGCAATGGCGCCGGAACCACCGCGAAGGCCGAGGAAAAGGCCCCGGTCACCCGGATCGCGACGTCCGACGTGGCCTTCCTGACCGACAACCGCACCCAGGCCCTCAAGGCCGGCAACGCCGACGCGTTCGTCGCCGGCATCGACCCGACCGCCACCGAACTGGTGGCCGCACAGCGCCGGGTGTTCGCCAACCTGCGGCTGTTCCCGTTCACGAGCGTCGAGTTCCGGCCACCGGCGGCGTACATCGACTCGGGCACCGACGCCGGACCGCTCTCCCGCGACGTGAGCGTCGTCTTCGCCCACCAGGTGACCGGCGTGGACAGCGAGCCGATCGCCGAGCGCTACATCTGGACCGTCTACCGCGCCTCGGTCGGCGCCCCGCTGGTGATCACCAAGATCGTCGGCGCCTCGACCAGCGGCGGCGGCAACGCCTACCCCGCGCCCTGGGACGAGGACGAACTCGCGCTGATCGAACGCCCGCACGTACTGCTCGCCGTTCCCGTCAAGAACAAGGCCAAGGCCGCGACCTGGGCCGATCGCGCGGAGAGCGCGCTGAAGAAGAACCTGGCGGTGTGGAAGGGCCCGGCCATCACGCCACAGCGCTATGTCGTCTATGTCACGCCCGACCACGACACCTTCATCCACGCGCTGTCCGGCAACGACCTGCCCAACGTCACCGGCGTGTGCCGCACGATGCCGCCGGCCCGCCCGATCAGCCGTGACCAGCCGATGGCCGGCAGCCGGATTACCCTGGACGGCTCGGAAACCATGTTCACCAAGGGCGACGGCGAACAGCAGACGCACCTGATGCGACACGAGCTCGGCCACGCGATGGTCGCCGAGTTCGAGCGCGGTGGCGACGGGCCGCCGCTGTGGGTCTCCGAGGGCTTCGCCGAGTACCTCGCCTGGACCGACCTCTCGCTCGCCGAGTGGTTCCAGCCGGACGCCCGCAATCAGGTCCGGGCGGGCAAGTTCAGCGGCAAGCTGCCCAGCGACACCGAGGTCAACTCGCCCGACGCCAAGACCTCGACCGTCGGCTACCACTACAGCATGCTCGCCATCCGCTACATCGCGGAGAAGTACGGCGCGGCCAAGGCCGACACGTTCGTGGTCGCGGTCTACAAGGACTCCGCCCCGGCAGCCCTGGACGCCGCGCTCAAGGAGGCGACCGGCCTGGACCGGGACACCTTCGAGAGCAACTGGGCCAAGTACGTCAGAACCAAGGTGGGCAACTGACGTGCACGCGTACGACCCGTACGGCCTGTGGCCGGATGCCGTCGAACCACGGCGCTCGCGACCGTGGGCGATCTGCGTTGCACTGCTCGGCGGCCTGCTCTCGCTCTCCTTCGTGCTCGGCGCGCTGTCGGCCGGCGGCCGGCTCGCCGGACTCGACACCGCCGAACGACTGCTGGGCCACGACCGGTCCGCGTCGGGCCCGTCCGCCGACCGCTCCGCGCCCGGCACGCCCGAACCGGGGGCACCGGCCGAGGACGCGACCGCGTACTCGAACCGGATCAGCGCCCGCGTGTACGCCCGGGTGTCGGCTCTCGTCACGACCCGGTCGGCGGCCTTCGAGCGCGGTGACGAAGCCGCCTTCCTGGCCCACGTCGACCGGCAGGACACGGCCCTGCTCGACGGCCAGCGCCGGTTGTTCGCCAACCTGCGGAAGGTTCCGTTCGACACCGCTCATTGGCGGCCGCTCGGCGCGGGCACGACGCTCACCGCCGACGGCTCCAGCGCGGAGCAGGTCGGCACCGCCGCCGCATGGCCGGTGACGGTGAGCCTGAAGGTCGCCTTCGAGCACGCCATCACCGGCGTCGACCTGGGCCCCGTCCCGGAGACGTACGTCTGGAAGGCCCGCTGCGCCGGCCCCGACGACCCGTGCACCCTCGTGGGTGTGGACGGCGCCACCGACGACGACACCAAGTCGGGCTTCGCCGGCTATCCCGCCGCGTGGGATCTGTGGGACCTGCGCGTCGAACGGCGCCCGCACGTACTGCTGATGGGCCCCGGACAGGACGCGGCCGCGCTGCGCCGGAACGCGGACCTGGCCGAGCGGGCGGCCGTCTACACACTCGGTGCCTGGAAGGGCGGTTCCGGTACCTCGCCCGGCTTCGCGCTCGTGCTGACCTCGTCGCGGGCGGCCTTCGGCAAGCTGTACAGCAGTGACGACGTGCAGGAGTGGGCGGCGGGCTACGCGCTGGCCATGCCTGGGACCAACCGGCCCATCGGGGGCGTGCGCATGGTGGTGGATGAGGACCAACTGGCCGGCGATTCGGCCTTCGCGCCGATCCTGCTCCGGCACGAGATGACGCACGCCCTGGTCGCCCCACTGGCCCGACCCGGCCGTGGCGCCGAACTGCCGACCTGGCTGGCCGAAGGGTTCGCCGACTGGCAGGCGGAGGCCGACCGGCCGCTCGCGCCCGCGGTCAGCCGCAACATCCGCGCGCTGATCGACCGGGGAAGGTTCACCGGAGAGCTGCCCGCCGAGGGCGATTTCGAGACCAGCGACGAGGACCGGGTCGAGAACGCCTACAACCTGGCCCACCTGATGCTGCGTTACCTGGCCAAGACCTTCGGCGCGGAGCGGGTGTGCGCGTTCTACACGGACAGCGTCACCGGCCGATACGGCTCCTCGGACGAGGCACTGACCGCGACCTTCGGCGTCGCACCGGACCGACTCCGCAGCGATTGGGCGTCCTGGGTCCGCAGGACCGTCTGATCCGAGGACCACACGACTCGCGCCCACGGACCCGAAAGACATGAAAGCCACCAAAGACCCGAAAGCCGCCGGGGGATTCGCATCCCCCGGCGGCTTCGTCGGATCGTCACCCGTGTACCGGCGTCAGGCGCCCATCGCGAGCACCGGCGGCCGGACCGGCTCGGCGAGCCACTGCGCGCCCTCGACGTCCGCCACACCGAACGCGAGCACCAGCGCCCGGGTCGCGGACGGCTCGTACGGCTGGAACAACAACCGCATCCCGGCCTCGGCCGGAGTCCGGGCCGCCTTGCGCTGGTTGTCGCTCCCGCACGCGGCGACGGTATTCAGCCACGAGTCCGCGCCACCACGCGAACGCGGCAGCACGTGATCCACCGTGGTCGCCCGCCCACCGCAGTACGCGCAGCGCCGGTTGTCCCGGAGCAGCACCCCCCGACGCGACCACGAGGCCTGTTGTCGGAACGGCACCCGGACGAACTTGAGCAACCGGATCACCCGCGGCAACGGGAACTCGGCAGTCGCGGCCCGCACCACCCGGCCGGGATCCACGTGCTCGACGACCGCCTTCTCCTGCAGTACCAACACGAGCGCGCGCTTGAACGACACCGTCGCCAGCGGCTGATACGTCGCGTTCAGCACCAACGTCTCCCGCATGCGACCTCCCCTCACCTGGTCGACGAGGGGACGAGCGAGCACACCCGGACGCGCACCGAACCGGCCGGGCGCGACCACGCGCTCAGCTTTGGGGCGGTGCTGCGACGCTCATGCGCACCCTTCGACTCGACGAACCGTCAGTACGGACAACTCGACCACTGTGCCTTTTGGACGATCACCGGGACAACGCAATTACCGGACGGGAATCCGAACCGGCCGGCCGATTGTGATCAGCACGCGCGCGGCGCACGATCACTGCGCGTACGTGTTCACCAGGACCGCCCGCGCGAGGGTGTGCGAGAACAGGTTGAAGCCCACGAACGCCGGCGTCGCGCTCTCGTCCACGCCGAGCTTGTCCACGTCCAGCGCGTGCACCGTGAAGACGTAGCGGTGCGGGTAGTGCCCGGGCGGCGGCGCGGCGCCGACGTAGCCCGGCCCGCCGGTGTCGTTGCGCACGTGGAAGGCGCCCGAGGGCAGCGCCTTGCCGTCACTCGCGCCCGCGCCGCTCGCCAACTCGGTGACGTCCGCCGGGATGTCCACCACGACCCAGTGCCAGAAGCCGCTGTGGGTGGGCGCGTCCGGGTCGAAGCAGGTCACCACGAAGCTCTTGCTGCCGGCCGGGAACCCGGACCAGGACAGCTGCGGCGACACATCCTCGCCGCCCGCCCCCATCACGCCGCTGACCTGCGCGGTCGGCAGGGTCTGACCATCCGTCAGATCCTGGCTGGTGACCGCGAAGGACGGCCGCTCCGGCAGGTAGTCGTAAGGCATCGAAGGCTTGTTGGGCTCGGTCACGCGAGGCTCCGATCGTGCGCGGCGGCACCCGGCCGCCTGCCGGGCGCCTCGTCCGAACGAGCCTATTCTCACCATTGGCCAAACCGGCGAAGATCGCATAGGTATCCTCGCGCCAACAAGGGGGAGGCATCCGGCGTGACCCAGCCGACGCACGACACCGGCGATGCCGCCGACGACGCCTCGTCCGGTATATCCGCCGAGCCCGTCGACCGAGCCGACATCATCGAAGGGGCGATACCCGAGGCCGCACCGGCCCGGCCGCGATCCGTCGCGCGCCGACTCGCCGCGCCGCTGATCGCCCTGCTGCTCGCCCTCGCCGCGCTGATCGTCTTCGGCGTCACCCTCAGCGGCCCGGGCAGCGCGAAGCCGCGCGGCACCGACGGCGCGATCGGCGGACCCCGCCCGGGCACCGCGACTCCGGTGGCCCCCGCCCACGGCCCGGCGATCGCCACCGCCGACATCCAGACCCTGGCCGACCGCCGCAGCAAGGCCCTGATCGGCCGGGACGAGCAGGCCTTCACCGCGGACCTCGACCCGGACATCCCCGACCTGGTCACCGACCAACTGCGGCTGTTCGCCAACCTCGGCCGGGTGTCCTTCGACCAAGTCGGCTACCGCGTCGAGACGGTGCAGACCATGCCCGCCACCGACGAGCGGATCACCGCCTACGTGGACGTCTCCTTCGACCACCGGATCTCCACCGCCGACACCGCGACCGTCGGCGAGGGCTACCGCTGGACCGTGGTCCGAGCCGGCCCCGGTGCCCCGCTGCTCATCTCCGCCGTCGACGGAACCCCCTACGACGGAGCCGGCTACGCGTACGCCCGCGACTACCCCGCCCCTTGGGACCACGCCGATCTCACCGTGGTCCGCCGCGACCACGTGGTCGTCCTCGCCGACCCGACCACTTCCGCCGGCGCCGACCGACTCGCCGACGACGCCGAGGAGGCCGCGCGCGCCGACATCGACACCTGGACCGACGGCGGACCGCCCGGCACCGCTCCCGGCTTCGTGATCGTCCCGGTCGCCGACCGCGACACCTTCTACCGGCTGTACGGCGGGCGAACCGGCGAACACGGCGAGGAATCCGGCCTCACCTACGCGCTACGCACCATCGACCCGGCCGGCAAGGGGCGCTTCGGCGGCTCACGGATCGTCCTGGACACCACCTCGGGCTGGTTCACCTCGCCCAACCCGCGCCGGCTCGGCGAACTGCTGCGCCACGAGATGGCCCACGCGCTGGTCACCCCGCTGCGCAACGAGGTGCCCAACCAGGATCAACCCGTGTGGGTCGTCGAGGGCTTCGCCGACTGGCTCGCGCTGCGCGGCCGAACCCTGCTCGGCACCGACGAGCTGTACGAGGCCAGGACCTACCTCGCCGCGAATCGCTTCACCGGCAAACTGCCCACGGACAACGAGCTGTACCAGGCCGACACGGTCGGCAACGCCGCCGCCTACGAACTCGCCCACCTGGCGATCCGCCGGATCGAGGAGATCGGCGGCACGCAGGCCGTCTACGGCTTCGTCACCGCCGTCTACGCCGACCCCGCCCCGGTCGCCGTGGACACGGCGATCGGCAAGGCGACCCACCTGCCCCGCGCGAGGTTCGAGGCGGACTGGGCGGCCCGGGTCCACGCCCTCCTGGACGCATGACGCACCGGGCCGCCATCCCTCGCCGGACAACCGCCCCCGGCGAGGTGCGTACACGCTCTAGAACCAGCCGCGGCGCTGCCCGAGTTCCTGGAACCAGCCGTGCAGATAGGCGTTCCAGTCGGTCTGCTGCGCCGTACCGTGATCCACGGTGAACCGCCGGATCGCGTCGCTCCCGCCGGAGAGCGCGCCACCCTTCTTGTCGATCTCCAGGATCACCTCGGTCGCGTGCTCGGCCGACACGAAGGTCAACTCGACCTCGTTGATGCCGCGCGCATACGCCTGCGGCGGGGCGAACTCGATCTCCTGGTAGAACGGCAGCCGCTGGTCGACCCCGCGGATGTGCCCCTGCTCCAGGTCGGCGGCCTTGAAGTGGAAGCCCAGATTCCCGAACGCGTCGAGGATCAACGCCTGCGCCGGAAACGCGCCCACCGAGATCGGGTCGAGGTCGCCCTTGTCGATCGCCCGATCGATGGCCAGCTCGGTCCGCACCCCGATCGTGGTCCCGCGCAGCTGCACCCCGCGGAACGTGGTCAGCGGCGTCTCCCACGGCACCGGCAGCCGGAACTGCAGATCGTGCGTCACGCCCTCGCGCAGCGCGAACTCGCCGCCCACCTGATGCCGACCGAACTCCACGTTCCGCCGCTGCTCGCCGTCCTGGGTCTCCACCTCGACGACGGCCTGAAACCCGACGAACAAGCCCTCGATCCGCTGATCGACCTTGCCGCCCTGGACCCGGATTCGTCCCTCGACCACGCCGCCCGGCGTGGTTTCGGCACCGTGCAGCTCGGTCTCCACCGACGCGCTACCCGCACCCATACTCGCCATCAACTTCTTGAAAACCACATGTCCTCCCCGATGATCGTCACGGCGGCCCATTCCATCACGCATGCCCGTCCGCTCTAAGCTGACTCGTCATGCGTGCCTCCACCACCGGTCCCGTCGACCCCGCCGATCCGCTGCCGCGCTCGTTCTTCGACCGCCCGGTCCTGGCCGTCGCCGCCGATCTCCTCGGCCGAATCGTGGTGCACGAGACCGAGGCAGGCCCGGTCGAACTGCGGCTGACCGAGGTCGAGGCCTACGACGGCGCCAACGACCCCGGCTCGCATGCCTTCCGCGGCAGGACCGCCCGCAACGCGACGATGTTCGGCCCACCCGGACACCTGTACGTCTACTTCACGTACGGCATGTATTACTGCGCCAACCTGGTCTGCGGCCCGCCCGGCCGGGCCTCCGGGGTGTTGCTGCGCGGCGGCGAGATCACCGCCGGTACCGCGCTGGCCCGCGCCCGACGCCCCACCACCCGCAAGGACACCGACCTCGCGAGCGGCCCCGCCCGCCTGGCCATGGCGATGGGCCTGGACCGCACCCGGGACGGCACCGACGTCTGCGACCCCACCGGCCCGGTCCGCGTCCTGTACGGCACACCACCCGCCCGCACCGCCATCCACACCGGCCCACGCACCGGCGTCGGCGGCGGCGGAGCCACCCAGCCGTGGCGCTTCCACATCGCCGCCGACCCGACGGTCAGCCCGTACCGGGCCCACCAGCCCCGCAAGCGCACCCCCAAGCCGGCCGCCGACACCGGCAGCCAAAGCGGTTAGCGCACAGGGCGGCCCGTCGGGCACCCTGTAACCGCTGTACCGGCCGTATGCGCGGCACCGCCTGTATGCGGGCCGTGTCCGCCGAATCCGCTGTATCCGCCGTATCGACCGAGGAGACCAGGCACTGTGACGGACATCGTCGACGAGTTGCGGTGGCGGGGCCTGCTGGCCCAGACCACCGACGAGGACGCGCTCAAGAAGGCGTTCGCGGACGGTCCCGTCACGGCGTATTGCGGGTTCGACCCGACTGCGGCCAGCCTGCACGTCGGCCACCTCACCCAGGTACTGACCCTACGCCGGCTGCAACTCTTCGGCCATCGGCCGATCGCCCTGGTCGGCGGCGCCACCGGTCTCATCGGTGACCCCAAGCCCTCGGCCGAGCGCGCGATGAACGAGGTCGCCACCGTCGAGACCTGGACCGACCGGATCCGGGGCCAGCTCTCCGCGTTCCTCGACTTCGACGGCGCCGAGCCGAACACCGCCGTGATGGCGAACAACCACGACTGGATCTCGCAGCTGAGCATCGTCGAGTACCTGCGCGACGTGGGCAAGCACTTCAGCGTCAACCAGATGCTCGCGCGCGAGACGGTGAAGTCCCGGCTCGCCGGCGAGGGCATGAGCTACACCGAGTTCAGCTACGTGCTGCTCCAGTCCTACGACTTCGTCGAGCTCTACCGGCGACACGGCTGCACGCTCCAGATCGGCGGCAGCGACCAGTGGGGCAACATCACCGCCGGCCTCGACCTGATCCGCCGGATCACCGGCAACGAGCCGCACGGCCAGGCACACGCGCTGACCACCAACCTGCTCACCAAGGCCGACGGCAGCAAGTTCGGCAAGACCGAGGGCGGCACGGTCTGGCTCGACCCCGAGCTGACCACGCCGTACGCCTTCTACCAGTTCTGGCTGGGCGCGGACGACCGTGACGTGTCGCGCTACCTGCGCACCTTCAGCTTCCGCTCGCGCGAGGAGATCGAGACCCTCGAACGAGACAGCGAGGAGCGCCCCGCCGCCCGCATCGGGCAGCGCGCCCTCGCCGAGGAACTGACCACGCTGGTGCACGGCGCCGACCAGTGCACAGCGGTGGTCGAGGCCAGCAAGGCCCTGTTCGGCCAGGGCGACCTGACCGCCCTCGACGAGGCGACGCTCCGCTCGGCGGTCGCGGAACTCCCGGGCGCACAGCTGACCGAGACCCCGACGGTGGTCGACGCCCTGGTGGCCACCGGCCTCGCGCCGAGCAAGGGCGGCGCCCGACGCACCATCAAGGAGGGCGGCGCGTACCTCAACAACGCCAAGGTGACCGACGAGGACGCGGTGATCACCGCGGCCGACTTGCTGCACGGCCGCTGGGCCCTGCTGCGCCGCGGCAAGCGCAACCTCGCCGCAGCGGAGATCACCGCCTGACGCACGGCAGTTGATGGACCGTCAGCCACACCATCGGATCACTCGTCGAGCCGGTTCCCGACCCGTTCCACTGGGTATAGGGGACCGGCTTGACCTGTCCAGGAGGGTGGTCTAAACTCGTACGAGTCGTAGCTTCGGGAGATCCGGACAGGCGCGCCCTCAACACCGGCGCGATGGCCGATCCCACCGCGACTCACACCCCAACGATCCATCCGGAAACGGACGGCCTTCGGCCGCTCCGTACCAGTGGTGTCTCCGGGGCGGGTGTGACCCAGTGGAAACAGTGATCACAGCCCCTGTGAAGCGCGCGGAATTTGATCATCCAAATTCCGGGAGTTTTATTTGTGCTGCCATTGATTACTGGGAATCGCATTCCTGGAATGAGATTCGGCTTTATCGCGGAAACCTGCTAAGGTGGAGGCATCGAGTAGCCGGAGAGATCCGGGGCACGACGCGCGGCTCGCAGGCCGCCGGCACCGCAAGATTGATCGAGCGGGGTCGGTGGAGGCGGGAAAACGGGTCTGCTAAGCTCGGCGGGCCGGAAGCGGAAGAAACGAGAGTTTCGAATGCGGAAAGCACGAAGCAAAGGACGAAAAGCGGGTCGCAGGATCTGCTAGAGTCCGGAAGGCGGAAAGCGCGGAAACGCGGTGAAAGCCGAAAGCGAGGAAAGCGAAGCCGCCGAAACGGTGTGCTAAGCTGGAGACGCGAAAGCGAAACAAAAGAAACACAGAAACACAATGAAACACCTTGAACGTTAAACGCCCGGAGGGCGCGGTTGACTCCGCACCAAAGGAAGCGTCCGTTCCTTGAGAACTCAACAGCGT
>NZ_JBEXCV010000184.1:0-15304 GCF_040605455.1 Embleya sp. NPDC005575
GTTGTTCTATTTTAGCCCGTGTCCCTTACACACCGCCCGTCACCCACGTGGGTGACGGGCCGGCGGTCCGTCGTGATGCACCGGGCGCGTGGTCCGGCGATCAGTATCCGGTCGGGTGCCAGACCGTCCGGATCTCGGTGAACGCCAGCATCCGACCCGTCCCCGGGTCGGCGGACCAGTCCGGCTCCTTGGCCTCGGGGCGCAACACGCGCTTGAGGTTGTCCGCCGCGGCGATCTCCAGGTCGCGCGCCGACGCGACGCCCGCGTCCGGCGCCACGCCGGTCAGGTCGATCGCGTTGACGTCCTGGTGGGACGCGAGCGTCGGGGCGATCTCGGCAGGGTGACCGGTCAGGATGTTGATCACGCCGCCCGGCAGGTCGGACACCGCGAGTACCTCGGCGAAGGACAACGCGGGCAGCGCCGAGGCGCCGGCCGCGAGCACGACCGCGGTATTGCCGGTGGCGATCACGGGCGCGACCGCACTCGTCAGGCCCAGCAGCGACGAGCGCTGCGAGGCGATCACCGCGACCACGCCGGTGGGCTCGGGCGTCGACCAGTTCGCGAAGGGGCCCGCGACCGGGTTGGCACCGCCCGCGACCTGGGCGAGCTTGTCGGTCCACCCGGCGTACCAGACCCAGCGGTCCACGGCCGCGTCCACCGACGCGAGCGCCTTGGTCCGGCCGATTCCCTCGGCCTCGGCGACCTCGGTCGCGAACTGCTCGCGCCGACCCTCCAGCATCTCGGCGATCCGGTACAGGATCTGGCCCCGGTTGTAGGCGGTGGCGCCGGACCAGCCCGGGAACGCCTTGCGGGCCGCGACGACCGCGTCCCGGGCGTCCTTGCGACTCCCGCGCGGCGCGTTCGCCAGGGTCCGGCCCTTGCTGTCGGTCACCGCGTACACCCGCCCGCTCTCGGACCGGGGGAACTTGCCCCCGACGTACAGCTTGTAGGTCTTCAACACCTCAAGGCGCTCAGACATCGAGGTAGGCCTCCAGCCCGTGGCGGCCACCCTCGCGGCCGAAGCCCGACTCCTTGAACCCGCCGAACGGCGAGGCCGGGTCGAACTTGTTGAACGTGTTGGTCCACACGACGCCGGCCCGCAGCCGCTGCGCGGTCCACAGGGCCTTGGCGCCCTTTTCCGTCCACACTCCCGCGGACAGGCCGTACGCGGAGTTGTTCGCCTTCTCCACCGCCTCGGCGGGGGTGCGGAAGGTCTGTACGGTCAGCACCGGGCCGAAGATCTCGTCCCGGGCGATCCGGTGCGCCTGGGTGACGCCGGTGAACACCGTCGGCGGGAACCAGAAGCCCTTGCCGGGCAGCTCGCCGGCCAGGGACCAGCGCTCGGCGCCCTCGGCCTCGCCCGCCGTGACCAGTTCCCGGATCCGGGAGAGCTGTGCGGCCGAGTTGATCGCGCCGACATCGGTGTTCTTGTCCAGCGGGTCGCCCACGCGCAGCGTCTTGATCCGCCGGGTCAGGCTCGCCAGCAGTTCGTCGGCCACCGACTCCTGCACGAGCAGGCGCGAGCCGGCGCAGCAGACCTGGCCGCCGTTGAAGAAGATGCCCTCGACGATGCCGTCCACGGCGGAGTCGATCGCGGCGTCGTCGTAGACGATGTTCGCGGCCTTGCCGCCGAGTTCGAGGGTGACCCGCTTGCGGGTGCCCGCGATGGTGCGGGCGATCTCCTTGCCCACCGCGGTCGAGCCGGTGAACGCGACCTTGTCCACGTCCGGGTGGGCGATCAGCGCCCGCCCGGTCTCGCCGGCGCCGGTGACGATGTTCAGCACACCGTCCGGCAGGCCGGCCTCGACACAGATCTCGGCGAACCGCAGCGCGGTCAGCGGGGTGGTCTCGGCCGGCTTGAGCACCACGGTGTTGCCGCCCGCGAGGGCCGGCGCCACCTTCCAGGCCAGCATCAGCAGCGGAAAGTTCCACGGGATGACCTGGCCGGCCACGCCGATCGGCTTGGGATCCCTTCCGAAGCCGGCGTGCGCGAGCTTGTCGGCCCAGCCCGCATAGTGGAAGAAGTGCGCCGCCACCAGCGGAATGTCCACGTCGCGCGACTCGCGGATCGGCTTGCCGTTGTCGATCGACTCCAGCACCGCGAGCTCGCGCCCGTGCTCCTGGATCAGCCGGGCGATCCGGAACAGGTACTTGGCCCGCTCCGCGCCGGGCAGCGCCGACCACGACTTGAACGCTTTGCGCGCGGCCTTGACCGCGCGGTCCACGTCCGCCTCGCCGCCGACCGCGATCTCGGCCAGCACCTCCTCGGTGGCCGGGTTCACGGTCTTGAGCCGACCGCCGTCCGCCGCGTCGGTGAACTTTCCGTCGATGAACAGCCCGTACGCCGGGGCGATGTCGACGATCGCGCGCGACTCGGGCGCGGGCGCGTACTCGAATGGGTTGCCCATGGGTGTCAGTCCACCGTCACGTAGTCGGGGCCGGAGTAGCGGCCCGTGGCCAGCTTCTGGCGCTGCATCAGGAGGTCGTTGAGCAGGCTGGAGGCGCCGAGTCGGAACCAGTCCGGGTCCAACCAGTCCGCGCCGACCGTCTCGTTGACCAGCACGAGGTACTTCATCGCGTCCTTGGTGGTGCGGATCCCGCCGGCCGGCTTGACGCCGACCTGGCGACCCGTGGCCTCGCGGAAGTCGCGGACCGCCTGGAGCATCACCAGAGTCACCGGCAGCGTCGCGTTGACCGCGACCTTGCCCGTGGACGTCTTGATGAAGTCGGCACCCGCGAGCATCGCGAGCCACGACGCGCGGCGCACGTTGTCGTACGTCGACAGTTCACCGGTCTCCAGGATCACCTTGAGATGGGCGCTGCCGCCGCCGGCGGCCGCGCTGCGCGCGCAGGCGGCCTTGACGGCGACGATCTCGTCGAAGACGGCCCGGTAGCGCCCGGCGAGGAACGCACCACGGTCGATGACCATGTCGATCTCGTCCGCGCCGGCGGCGACCGCGTAGGCCACGTCGGCCAGCTTGACGTCGAGTGAGGCACGCCCGGAGGGGAACGCGGTCGCGACGGCGGCGACGTGCACGCCGGAGTCGCCGAGCGCGGTCTTGGCCTCGGCGACCAGGTCGCCGTAGACACAGATCGCGGCGGGCCGGGGCGCGTCCGGGGCGCCCGGGTCCGGGTGCAGCGCCTTCGCGCACAGGGCCCGGACCTTGCCCGGGGTATCGGCACCTTCCAAGGTGGTCAGGTCGATCATCTTGATGGCGAGGTCGATCGCGGCGACCTTGGCATCGTTCTTGATCGAGCGTGTCGCGAGCATTGCTGCCCGCGCTTCGGTTCCGACCCTGTCGACGCCGGGAAGACCGTGCAGAAAGCGTCGAAGGGCCGCTTCGGACGAGGTGACCTCGGCCGGGTCGGCGAGAATTGCAGACGGCATGCTCACAAGACGAGCATATCTACTCGCGTAGCGTCGGGCCCAGTGGTCCGGTCGAGCCAAACCCGAGCGGTGCCGTGCGGCACAATCACCGGACATGAGCAGCGACGAGGACATCACCACGTATCGCTCCCGGCCGGCGATGGCCGTCGGGGTGCTTCTGATCGCCGTCGGGATGTGGATGGTGATCGACACGCTGATCCGCGGCGAGGGTCGAACCAAATGGCTCGCCGTCGCCGTCGTGATCTTCTTCGCGATCCTGGTGGTCGCGCTCACACTGCGCTCGGCCGTGCTGGTGGGGCCGGAACGGCTGGTGATTCGCAACCCGTTCCGCACCATCGTGGTGCCGTGGGGCGCGGTGGAGCGGGTCCGGGCCGAGTACTCGATCGAGGTGCGCGCGGACGAGAAGGCGTTCCACATCTGGGCCATTCCGGTCTCGCTGCGCGAACGCAAGCGGGCGCTGCGGCAACAGGGCCGCGCGGCCGCGGAGGACCCGTACGGCCACGGCACCCACGATCTGCCCCAACTCTCCCGCGCCGACCAGGTCGTGGACGACCTGCGCGGGATGAGCGAGCAGTTCGCCAAGAAGTCCACCGGCCCGGTCCAGGTCCACTGGTCCCCGGAAATCCTCGGCGGCCTGGCGATCTCGGGCGCCGCCGCACTGCTTCTGGGCCTGCTCTGACCCCGAGAACCGAGCCGGCGGGGCGCGCCACGCCGAAGTCACACGGGAATCCGGCTCGGCCGGCGCCACAGGCCGGCCGGGTCGCGGCCCGGCCGAATTCACCGTGCGCGCCGCCGCAACACCCGCGCGGCGCTGTACAACACGATCAGTGTGCCGCTCACCGCAAGTGCGGCGACCGTGACGTGGCCACCCCACGGCCCGCCGATGTCGGGTCCACCCCACGCGCTGATGTCCTGCGCGGAGGAGTGGAAGAGCGTGTCGGCGCTGCCCGAGAGCAGCGGGTAGGCCACGCCGAACGCGAGCATCGGCAGGATCAGCACGCCGCCGAGGAAGGTCGCGAGTGCCGGGATCGAGCGCCCGGCCTTCGCCCATTGCCAGACATGCCGCAGGCGAGCGCGCACGGAAGGGTTCCGGACGGAGGAGTGGGTCAGGGTGGTCATGGCGTCCTCTCGGGGCCGGGGGTCGACCGGACCCTTTCACGATCCGCCGGCAGCCCCGATGCGCACATCCACCCGAAGGGCCACGTCGACCCCGTACGCGGGTACCACCAGCCCCTGCGACCGGGCCCCGGGGTTGATCCGCCGACGGGGCGGGGTGGCCGATCGGCCACCCCGCCCCATCGGTTCGTCGGTCCGCATCGATCGTGGGCGCGCTACATGCCCAGCGTCGTGGCCAGGTCCCGCTTCAGCCGGTCCAGCGCCGCGTGTGCCGCCACGCGGGCGGCGTCGATGCCGATCTCGGCGATCCGCTTCGGGTCGACCACGACCTCCAGGTAGGCCTTGAGCTTGGGTTCGGTCCCGGACGGCCGTACCACGACCCGACCCGCGAGCAGGTCCGCGCCGTCGCCGGCCAGCGTGTAGCGCAGGCCGTCGGTGGGCGGCAGGCCGTCGGCCGCCGGGTACAGCAGGTCCTCGGCGGTTGCCACGGCCAGGTCGCCGAGCGTCTTGGGGGTCCGCTCGCGCAGCCCCCGCATGGCGTCCGCGATCCGTTCGAGACGGTCCACCCGCACCGAATACTGGTCGGTCGCGTACAGCCCGTACCGGCCGGCGATGTCGTCCAGCAGGCCGGGCAGCGTCCTGCCGTCCCGCTTGGCGCCGGCCGCGAGTTCGGCCAGCATCAGCGCGGCGGTGACGCCGTCCTTGTCGCACACCCCGGTCGGGTCCACGCAGTAGCCCAGCGCCTCCTCGAACGCGAAGGCCAGGTTCGGCACACGCGCGAGCCACTTGAAGCCGGTCAGGGTCTCCGTGTACGCCATGCCGTTCGCCCGCGCGATCGCGCCCAGCAGCGAGGAGGACACGATCGTGGTGGCCAGGATGCCGTCGGTGCCCCGGCGGGCGACCTCGGCGCCGAGCAGCGCGCCGACCTCGTCGCCGCGCAACATCCGCCACCCGCCCGCGACGGTCGGATCCGGCACCGCGACCGCACACCGGTCGGCGTCCGGGTCGTTGGCGATCACCACGTCCGCGTCCTCGGCGAGCGCGGTGCGAAACGCGAGGTCCATCGCCCCGGGTTCCTCCGGGTTCGGGAACGCCACGGTCGGAAAGTCCGGGTCCGGGTCCGCCTGTTCGGGCACCGGTCGCACGTCCGCGAAGCCCGCGCGATCGAACGCGCCGAGCATCACGGTGGTGCCCACGCCGTGCATCGCGGTGTGCACGATGCGCACGTCGCGCGGCCCGGCCGGGTCGACGACGGTCAGGGCACGGTCGAGGTAGGAGTCGATCAGCGCCTCGCCGAGCGTCTCCCAGCCGTCTTCGGCCATCGGCACATCGGCGAGCGAGCGGACCGCCGCGATGTGCCCGGCGATCTCCGCGTCGGCGGGCGGCACGATCTGCGACCCGTCGCCGAGGTAGACCTTGTAGCCGTTGTCGCGCGGCGGGTTGTGGCTCGCGGTGACCATCACCCCCGCCACGCAACCCAGATGCCGGATCGCGAAGGCGAGCACGGGGGTGGGCAGCGGCCGGGGCAGCAGCAGCGCGTGCAGCCCGGCCGCCTCCATGACGGCGGCGGTGTCCCGGGCGAACACGTCGGACTTGTGCCGCGCGTCGAACCCGATCACCACCGCGTTGCGCGTCGCGGCGGGGGCGGCCGTGTCGGTGACGTACGCGGTCTTGAGGTAAGCGGCCAGACCCGCCGCGGCGCGGATCACCACCGCGCGGTTCATCCGGTTCGGTCCCGCCCCCAACTCGCCGCGCAACCCCGCGGTACCGAACTGGAGCAGTCCGGCGAAGCGATCCGCGAGACCCTCCCGGTCGTCCGTTTCGAGCAACGCTTCGAGTTCGGCCCGGGTGTCCGGGTCCGGGTCCTCGGCCAGCCAGGCACGCGCGATCTCGATGACATCGCTCAACACGGACTCCTCGGTGCGGAAGGGATCGGAGAGGGCGGGACAAGCCTGCGGACGCTCAGATGCGCGGCAGGACCTGGGTCAACAGTCGGCCCATGCGCTCGGCGGACGCGCGTCCGGCGGCCAGGACCTCTTCGTGGTTGAGCGGTTCGCCGGTCATGCCCGCGGCGAGGTTGGTCACCAGCGAGATGCCCAGGATCTCGGCGCCGGCCTCGCGTGCGGCGATCGCCTCGATGGTCGTGGACATGCCGACGAGGTGCCCGCCGATCGCGCGGACCATGCCGATCTCGGCCGGGGTCTCGTAGTGCGGGCCGGGGAACTGCACGTACACGCCCTCTTCGAGGTCGGGCTCGACCTCGCGGCACAACGCGCGTAGCCGCGGCGAATAAAGGTCGGTCAGGTCGACGAAGTTGGCCCCGACGATGGGCGACGTGGCGGTGAGGTTGATGTGGTCGCTGATGAGCACCGGCTGACCGGGTACGAAGGACGGCCGCAGGCCGCCGCAACCGTTGGTCAGCACGACGGCCTTGCAGCCGGCCGCGACCGCGGTACGCACGCCGTGTGCGACGGCGGCGACGCCGTGCCCCTCGTAGAGGTGGGTGCGGCCGAGGAAGACCAGCGCGCGACGGTCGCCGATGACCAGTGAGCGGACCGTGCCCGCGTGGCCCTCGACGGCGGGCGGCGGGAAGCCGGGCAGCTCGGTGACCGGGAACTCCTGTTCCGGCTCGCCCAGCATGTCGGCGGCGGGCACCCAGCCAGAGCCCATGACGAGCGCGATGTCGTGCGTGGCGGCACCGGTGAGCCGCTGAAGGCTTTCGGCGGCCTCGGCGGCGGCCGTGTACGGGTCGTGGCTATCCAATACGTTCACATCGATGAGCGTAAATGCTGCACCTGCGAACAACGCGAGTGGGGTCTATGCGCGTAGAAGACTGTGATACGACCGCAATGACAGCGGGAGACGATTGGCACCGGCATGTGGCTATATGCCCGTTCATGGGAGTCGGTCGAGGCGGGCCGAGCCCGGCCGGGGTCGATCAGGTCCGACCGGCTCCCGTCGCCCGGTGGGCGTGGGTCGGGTGAGCGCCGCGTCGGGTTGATGGGCCGGTGTCGGGTGGCATGGTGCTCGCCCGCTCCCGGATCTACGGTCCGGGCGGCGTGGATTTCTCGCCGGGGACCTGGGCCCGCCAGTGTGCCGGTGCGTCGGGGCCGGGGAGATAGGGGGCGCGGCCGGTCGCGCCGGCCCAGGCGTTCCAGACGGTGGCGAGTTTTGCGTCGTACTCGCGATCGCGCTGAAACAGTGCGTCCACCGGGACCGCCAGGTTCAGCACCTTCCCGTCGGCGAGCACGAGCTGGATGGTGCGGCTGCCCAGCAGGCGACGTTCGCGCACGTGTGCGACTTCGGACCAGTCCAGGTGCCGGGTGCCGTAGCGGCGCCAGGTGATGCCCAGGGGGGTCACCCGTGTGTCGAACCGGGAGAACAGCAGGAAGTTCAGCAGGAACAGGGGGGCCAGGAAGAGCGGGTAGCGGCCGTCGGACCCGCCGGCCGCGAATTCGAACACGGACAGCGCGGCGAACAGCGCGGGGAGCAGGAGGTACACCCAACGCTGCCGAAAACGCAAGGTGAAACGGATCTCCGACACGGCGCGCTCCCCGGACTGGCCAAACCGACGGGCCGAGTCTGACAGGGCGTCGGGCATCGCCGCACGCGGGCCCGCCGACCCGAGCACCCGAAGGGTGCCCGTGCGGCGAGCGGGCGGGCGATGTGGGTTCCCCACGGGGGCCGGGCCGGCCGGGTGTGGTCGGCCGTGCGGCCTACGAGCAGGGGCGGTTGCGGAGTTCCTTGACGTAGTCGTCGGGGGCACCGGCGGACTCGGCCGACTCGGCGACCATGCCGAGGTAGCGCGCCGAGGGCAGGCCGCCCTCGTAGTCGTTGAGGACGTACAGCCACGCCAACTGCTCGCCGAAGAGCGACTCCACCCGGACCCGGACCTTGCGGTAGAGGCCCAGCGGCATGCCCTCCCAGCGGTCGAGGTCGGGCTCGTCCATCTCGGCCAGGTCGTACAGCGCGACGAATACCTGGGACAACTCGTCCTCGACGACCGTGGCCAGCGATCCGTCCCAGCCCAACTGCTCGCCGCCGAAGGTCAGCCGCCAGCCGGGCAGCCAACCGGTGTGGCGCAGAGGGGAGTGTGGGGCACGCCGAGCCATCTGCCGCGCGTCGAGGTTGCTTGCGTACGCGGCGTAGAGGGGCATGGCCGCAGCCTACGCGACGCGCGGGCATGGGAGAGAATGACACCCGTGACTCGGATTGTGATCGTAGGCGGAGGACCCGGCGGGTACGAGGCGGCTTTGGTCGCGGCACAGCTCGGAGCCGAGGTGACGGTGGTAGAGCGCGAAGGTGTGGGTGGTGCGGCTGTACTGACGGACTGTGTCCCGTCCAAGACCCTGATCGCCACGGCCGAGGTCATGACGAACTTCGCCGACTCGCACCACGAGCTCGGCATCTACGTCGACGACGGCACCCCCGGCACGCTGGATCGCCCGATCGTGGGCGTGGACCTGGGCGTGGTCAACCGGCGCGTGCTGCAACTGGCCAAGGCCCAGTCCAACGACATCGCGCAGAGCGTCACACGCGCCGGCGTGCGGGTGCTGCGCGGCACCGCCCGCCTCGACGGGCCGCGCCGCGTGGTGGCCGACCTGGCCGACGGCACCGAGCGCTCGCTGGACGCGGACGCGATCCTGATCTCCACCGGGGCCCACCCGCGCGAGATCCCGGGCGCGGAGCCGGACGGCGAGCGGATCCTGAACTGGAAGCAGATGTACGGCCTGTCCGAACTGCCGCGCGAACTGATCGTGGTCGGCTCCGGCGTCACCGGCGCCGAGTTCGCCGGCGCGTACCAGGCGCTCGGCTCGAAGGTGACCCTGGTCTCCAGCCGCGACCGGGTGCTGCCGGGCGAGGACCCGGACGCGGCCGAGGTGCTCGAAGGAGTGTTCCGTCGGCGTGGCATGCGGGTGATGTCGCGCTCGCGCGCGGAGAGCGTCAAGCGGGACGGGGACAGCGTCATCGTCACGCTGACCGACGGTCAGATCATCGAGGGCAGCCACTGCCTGGTCGCCGTCGGCGCGATCCCGAACACCGCGGGCATCGGTCTGGAGGAAGCGGGCGTCTTCCTCAAGGACACCGGACACGTACGGGTGGACCGGGTCTCGCGCACCACCGCGAACGGGGTGTACTCGGCGGGCGACTGCACCGGCGTGTTCGCGCTCGCGTCGGTCGCGGCGATGCAGGGCCGGATCGCGATGTACCACATGCTCGGTGACGCGGTGGCCCCGCTGAACCTCAAGGCCGTGTCGTCGAACGTGTTCACCGATCCCGAGATCGCCACGGTGGGATATACCCAGGCCGCGATCGACGCGGGCGAGATCGACGCGCGCGGTGTGAAGCTGCCGCTCTCGCGCAACCCGCGCGCGAAGATGCAGGGCATTCACGACGGTTTCGTGAAGCTGTTCTGCCGCCCGGGTACCGGGATCGTGGTCGGCGGTGTGATCGTGGCGCCGCGCGCGAGCGAGTTGATCCACACCGTCGCGCTCGCCGTGGACCTGCACTTGACGGTCGACCAGATCGCCAGCGGATTCACCGTCTACCCCTCCCTTTCGGGCTCGATCGCGGAAGCCGCCCGGCAATTGCACCGGCGCGAGCGTTCCTGACCGGTCCGGGGCGAATCGGCCGGGTCGATCCCGGGGTGCCGGCGATCCCGCCGTGACCATCGCGCCGCGCCGATCTTTATCGGCGCGGTCCACCCCGGGGCGATCCCGAGTTCAAGATCGATGCGGCGTCAAGATCATTGCAGCCGGGGGCGGGTGGCCTCCGGCGTGCGAGGGGCGCGCGGAATTCGGATTCCGCACTCCCGGGGACTCCACTTACGAGTGGCTTTTTCTCGAACATCCGCTGTGCTCCGAGGCCGCCGCGCATACTCGAATCGGACCGGGTGTGATCGCCGCCTCGCGGTGTGTTCCACAACCGCCGAGCCCGACTGACGCGGAATCAAAATCGGTGTACGCAACGGTATCCGGCTCCGGGTGAGCAGCGTTATGGTTGGCCCTTCCGAACGCTGCGGCTTTGCTGTGCCCGGAAACCGAAGCGGTCTTATCACTTTGATGAACAAGTTCGGGTAAGAGTCGCAAGCGGCTGATAAGAGCCGGTCGTTCGCGTTACCTTCGTCACGTGTTCGCAGCAGAGCGTCGTCAACTGATTCTTGAAATGGTGCGGGCCAACGGAGCGGTGTCCCTACGGGAACTCGCCCGGGTGGTCCAGACGTCCGAGGTGACGGTTCGGCGGGACGTGCGGGCCCTGGAAGCCGAAGGGCTGCTCGACCGTCGGCACGGTGGAGCGGTGCTGCCCGGTGGGCTGTCCCGTGAGCCGAGCTATTCGCAGAAGACCCACCTCGCGGCGGCGGAGAAGGCGGCCATGGCCGACCTCGCGGTCTCCCTCGTCGACGAGGGGGACGCGATCGTCGTGGGCGCCGGCACCACCACGCAGGAGCTGGCCCGCAGGCTGGCCCGGATCCCGGGCCTGACCGTGGTCACCAACTCCCTCCTTGTCGCGCAGGTCCTCGCCCACGCCAATCGGGTCGAGGTCGTGATGACCGGCGGCACGCTGCGCGGGTCGTCCTACGCGTTGGTCGGCAGCGGAGCCGAGCAGGCCCTGGCGGGTCTGCGTGTGCGTCGCGCGTTCGTGTCCGGCAACGGGCTGACCGCCGAGCGTGGCCTGTCCACCCCCAACATGCTGTCCGCGAGCGTGGACCGCGCCCTGATCCAGGCCGCCCACGAGGTCGTCGTCATGGTCGACCACACCAAGATCGGTGTGGACACGATGTTCCAGACGGTGGCCCCCGAACGCATCACCCACCTCGTCACCGACGAGGATGCTCCCGGCCCGGAGAGCGAGGCCCTGGCCGAACTGGGCGCACAGGTGCACATCGCCCCCCTCCCGCAGCGGGCCGTTCCCGGCGCCCGCGCGGAGTTCAACGGGGAGCGGATGCGGGACATGCGCGTCCCGGGGGTGATGCCCGACCAGTGATCACGCGCGACGGATCAGGGATCACCCGCCGCCTGCCCGGCGCCCCCCGGGCAACGCGTTTCGCACGTGTTCGACCAGGTCGCCGCCGAAGGCCCCGAACCCCGTCGCCGACCACACGCTTCGATCCTCCGGGACCTCGTAGTAGGCCAGGTATGCGCCATCCGCCACCCGCTGGGTGAGTACATCCGCCATGGTGCGCTCGCTCGCGGCGATCAGGCACGCGTGGCACGCGGGCACGGACAGCCGAGTCCGGCCGCGGATGGCCCACTGCAGCCGGCCGAACGCGATCCCGTGCAGGGGGTTGAGCACGCAGACCGAGACGCGGAACGGGTCGTCGTCCGCGTCCTCCCCGTGCGTGTCCCCCGACAGCGCCCGCCCGGCTCGGTGCGCGGCCACATCGAGCGCCCGGACAGCGTGTCGGACAAGCACCAGGACCCCCGCGAGATCGGGGAGATCGTCGGCATCGCGCAGCACCCACGCAGCAGCCTCACACGCGTCCAGAGCCCGAATCTGTGCCGCCAACGAGGCCGGATGCGTCGCCGGTACGAGCGCCTGGGTCCGCTTCGCGAGATCCGCGAGTCGAGCGTCGGCCTCGATGCGCAATGCCGCGACCGACTCGGCCCGGGCCCGTTCGTACAGCGCGGTGGCAATCGTGCCCATCGCCGCCCCGCCGGGCAGGGCCGCCCCGCCGGGCGAGGTCGCACGTCGACGACTCGACCACCGCATACCCACGGCGGCCCCGGTGCCGCCGGCCGCGAGTGCCGTGGCGACCATGAGCCAGGCGTCCATGCCGCCCCCTTCGGCCCGGTCCGCGGACGCGAACGCCCCGCGCCGAATTCTCGGGCGGGGGCGTTCGTTGTGCGTCGTACTCGGCGATCCGGTCGGGGGCCCTATCGCAGCCGGTCCTCGACCCCGATCAGTCCTTGATCTCGCAGAGTACCGCGCCGGACGTGACCGTCGCGCCGACCTCGGCGACCAGGCCCTTGACAGTGCCCGCCCGGTGGGCGTTGAGCGGCTGTTCCATCTTCATCGCCTCGAGGACCACGATCAGCTCGCCCTCGGCGACCTGCTGACCCTCCTCGACCGCGACCTTGACGATGGTGCCCTGCATCGGACTGGCCAACGAGTCGCCGCTCGCCGCAGCGCCGGCCTTCTTGGCACCGCCGCGCTTGGGCGCCTTCTTCCCCGCGGCCGGGGCCGCACCGGATGATGCGCCGAGGCCCGCCGGGAGGGTGACCTCGAAGCGCCGACCGTTGACCTCGACCACGACGGTCTCGCGCTCGCCGGCCTCCTCGGCCGCCTCCGCGCCGCCGCCGAACGGGGCGATCGTGTTCTCGAACTCGGTCTCGATCCACCGGGTGTGCACCGTGAACGGCTCGGTCGAGCCGTCGAGCTCGGGCGCGAACGCCGGGTCCACCACCACCTCGCGGTGGAAGGTGAGCGCGGTCGCCATCCCGTCCACGACGAACTCGTCCAGCGCGCGCTTGGCCCGCTGGAGCGCCTGGCCGCGGTCGCGACCGGTGACGATCAGCTTCGCGAGCAGCGAGTCCCACGCCGGACCGATCACCGAGCCCTGCTCGACGCCCGAGTCCAGGCGTACGCCCGGGCCGGACGGCGGCAGCCACTTGGTGACCTCGCCGGGAGCGGGCAGGAAGCCGCGCCCCGGGTCCTCGCCGTTGATCCGGAACTCGAACGAGTGGCCGCGCCGCGGCGGGTCGTCGTAGCCGAGCTCCTCGCCGTCGGCGATCCGGAACATCTCGCGCACCAGGTCGATGCCGGTGACCTCTTCGGTGACCGGGTGCTCGACCTGGAGACGGGTGTTGACCTCCAGGAAGGAGATGGTGCCGTCCTGGCCCACCAGGAACTCGCAGGTCCCGGCGCCGACGTAGCCGGCCTCCTTGAGGATGGCCTTCGACGCGCGGTACAGCTCGGCGTTCTGCTCCTCGGTGAGGAACGGCGCGGGCGCCTCCTCGACGAGCTTCTGGTGCCGGCGCTGAAGCGAACAGTCGCGGGTGGACACGACCACCACGTTGCCGTGGGTGTCGGCCAGACACTGGGTCTCGACGTGCCGCGGCTTGTCCAGGTAACGCTCGACGAAGCACTCGCCGCGACCGAACGCGGCCACCGCCTCGCGCACCGCCGAGTCGTACAGCTCGGGGACTTCTTCGAGAGTGCGGGCCACCTTGAGACCGCGCCCGCCGCCACCGAAGGCGGCCTTGATGGCGATCGGCAGGCCGTTGGCCTTCGCGAACTCCACCACTTCCTCGGCGCCCGAGACCGGGTCCGGGGTGCCGGCGACCAGGGGCGCGCCGGCCCGCTGGGCGATGTGCCGGGCGGCCACCTTGTCACCGAGATCGCGGATCGCCTGCGGCGGCGGTCCGATCCAGACGAGGCCGGCATCCAGCACGGCCTGGGCGAATTCCGCGTTCTCCGACAGGAACCCGTATCCGGGGTGGATGGCGTCCGCGCCGGCGTCCTGGGCGGCCTGCAAAACCTTGGCCACGTCCAGGTAGCTCTCGGCCGGAGTGTTTCCGCCGAGCGCGTGGGCCTCGTCGGCCACCCGCACGTGCAGAGCATCCCGGTCCGGCTCGGCGTAGACGGCCACACTGGCGATGCCGGCATCCCGGCATGCTCGGGCGACGCGGACCGCGATTTCCCCACGGTTGGCGATGAGTACCTTGCGCACGATCTGGCTCCCTCCTCAACTGCGGAGAGTCTAGGGATTCGAAGGCGGGCACAATTCGCCGCCCCACCTCGTCATGGGTACGGCAACCCGCCATGTTCATGGCCTGCGGTGGAGCTGCCGGCCACGTTGCCGGTGGGGTCAACGTACTCCGAACGTGATGGGCACCGATGCTCGGGTACAGCTGAAACGTGTTCCAGTTTTTTGTCGGGTCCCGTCAACCGCCCAGACAGTCACCACCGGCGGACCGTCCGAGCAGTCGGCTTTCGGGCACGTTCGCGCCCGCCATCTTCCCGCAGTGCTTGCAGGCTTTGGCCCACGGATTGCCGGTCGGCCCGTCCGGCCCGTACTGATACACCCACTCGTGCTCGTCGTGACCCTCGGCACACATGTCCCACGCATTACCCGTTTCCCGCACGTCTCGCGCCATCGACCCTCTCCTCGCACTACCCCGCACAACCCTGCGGTGCGCAGGGTACGAGCAGGCGCCCCCGGAAGAGACCGAAACACACAAACCATCCGGTGTCGGGTCGCCTGGCGGCGGGCGCGGCAGGGGCTGGGTCGCGGGCCATGAGCTCACGGGTGGGCCACAACGTGCGATGCGCCTGGCGGCGGATGGGGGTAGAGGAGGGGCGCAGGCCGCGACCGCGCGAGTGGGGGCGAAACGTGCGACTCGCCTGCCGGCGGGCCGGGCGCGGGGGGCCGCGCGGGTCGCCGGCTGCGAGCGCACGCCGGGGCCGGCATGCAGGCCGGTGCGCGGATGGGGGTCGAATCGTGAGATCCACCTGACGGTGGTCTGGGCGCGGGTGGTGCGGATTGCCCGCCCACGAGCGCGAAGGAGGCGAAGAGGTGTGACTCGTCTGGGACGGGCCGGGGGTCCGCCGGCGTAGGTCGTCCGGCAGCGGGTCGCGGGCGGGCGGTGTGCATGCGCGCTGCGCGCAGCAAAGAGCGAAACGCGTGAATCCCCCAGCGGCAGCCCGATGACGGTATCCGGGTGTGAGCCGGGCGGGCCGAACGGCGCCGGGACGGCCGCGGGCGAGCTTCCGGTGCGACCCGGTCGGGAGATCGACCTCCCAAACCCGCGCGTCGACCGCTGCGGCGAGGGTCTTCGGGCCGACGCCCGAAGGCGAGAA
>NZ_JBEXCV010000185.1:0-15078 GCF_040605455.1 Embleya sp. NPDC005575
CTCGAACTCCGGGTAGTACTCCGGCTCCGGTTCGAAGTCCGGTTCGTAGTCGTTCTGGTAGTCGGGCTGATAGTCCGGCAGGGGTTCGCGGACGCCCCGGGAAGGGGGCATCGGGGCCCGAGCGGCCGGCGGGAATCGCTAGGCGACGCTCTCGGCGACCCGCATCGGCAGCTCCACACGGGCGCCCAGAGCCTCCAGCTTGGCCTGGAAGTCCTCGTAGCCGCGCTCGATCAGGTCGATGCCGGTGACCCGCGAGGTGCCCTCCGCGGCGAGGGCGGCGATCAGGTACGAGAAGCCCGCGCGCAGGTCCGGGATGTCCAGGTCGGTCGCGTGCAGCTTGGCCGGTCCGGAGATGACCGCGGAGTGCTGGAAGTTGCGCTGGCCGAAGCGGCACGGCGTGCCGCCCAGGCACTCGCTGTACAGCTGGATCGTGGCGCCCATCTGGTTGAGCGCGGAGGTGAAGCCCAGCCGCCGCTCGTAGACCGTCTCGTGCACGATGGACAGCCCGGTGGCCTGGGTCAGCGCGACCACCAGCGGCTGCTGCCAGTCGGTCTGGAAACCGGGGTGCACGTCGGTCTCCAGCGCGATCGCGTTCAGCGGGCCGCCCGGATGCCAGAAGCGGATGCCCTCGTCCTCGATCGAGAACGCGCCGCCGACCTGGCGGAAGACGTTCAGGAAGGTCATCATGTCCAGCTGGCGGGCGCCGCGGACGTAGATGTCCCCGTGAGTGGCCAGCGCCGCGCAGGCCCAGGAGGCGGCCTCCAGACGGTCCGGCAGGGCGCGGTGGTCGTAGCCGACGAGCTTGGACACGCCGGTGATCCGGATCACCCGGTCCGTGGTCACCGAGATGATCGCGCCCATCTTCTGGAGCACGCAGATGAGGTCTATGATCTCCGGCTCCACCGCCGCGTTGGACAGCTCGGTGGTGCCCTCCGCGCGCACCGCCGCGAGCAGCACCTGCTCGGTGGCGCCCACGCTCGGGAACGGCAGGCTGACCTTGGTGCCCTTGAGGCCGTTGGGCGCCTCGATGTAGAGCCCCTCGGGGCGCTTGGTGATCACCGCGCCGAACTCGCGCAACACGCTGAGGTGGAAGTCGATCGGCCGGTCGCCGATCATGCAGCCGCCCAGGTCGGGGATGAACGCGCGACCCAGTCGGTGCAGCAGCGGTCCGCAGAACAGGATCGGGATCCGGCTCGAACCCGCGTGCGCGTCGATGTCCGCGACGTTGGCCTGTTCGACCTGGGTCGGGTCCATCAGCAGCTCGCCGGGCTCCTCGCCCTCGCGGACCGCCACACCGTGCAGTTGCAGCAGGCCCTTGACGATGCGCACGTCGCTGATCTCCGGGACGTTGCGCAGTCGGCTCGGCGCCTCGCCCAGGAGCGCGGCCACCATCGCCTTCGGCACCAGGTTCTTGGCGCCCTTGACGCGAACCTCGCCCTCAAGCGGGGAACCGCCGTGAACCAAGAGCACGTCGTCTTGCATGAATCCTCGCACTTCTGTGGGTACCGAAGCCGACAGGGGAGATGGGCCGACAGCGCTACACGGTAGTCGGATCCGTACCGCTCCCGCGCCGGCTCGCGGAGCCGAAGGGCCCGGGAAAAAGGGTCGTTCGGCCCGTGACCGAAGGGGTGGGATGGTCGGCCACAAGCTTGCGTACTGGGCATTCGCGGGAGCGGTGCTGGTGAACCTGGCCCTCCTGTTCAATCCGGGCAGTCCGGGAGACCCGGCGCCGTTTGTTCCGCATCGTGACAAGATCGTGCATTTTCTCTCGTTCGCGGCCATTTCCTGGACCGGTCGGCGTGTCGGAATCGGTCCGCTCGTGCTCGGCGTGGCGCTTGCGGCACACGCGGTGGAAAGCGAATTGATCCAGCACTTCGTGCTCCCGCATCGCAGCGGCGACCCGTGGGACGTGGTCGCGGACCTGCTCGGCACCACGGCCGCGCTCGTATTCGCCGGCCGACTTCCTCGCGGGGTGGCGCACCGCGACGCGGCGGTTGCGGGATCATGAGCCCATGACCGAGGTATCGCTCACCGGACGCCTGCTCGTGGCCACGCCCGCGCTGGCCGATCCCAACTTCGACCGGTGTGTGGTCTTCCTCCTGGAACACGACGAGGACGGCACCCTCGGCGTGGTGATCAACAGGCCCAGCCCGGTGGATGTCAACGACGTGCTCGTGCCGTGGTCCAAGATCGTCAGCGAGCCGCCCGTGGTCTTCCAGGGCGGCCCCGTCGCGATGGACTCGGCACTGGCCATCGCGTCGGTGCCGGGTGGCGCCGAGCCGCTGGGCTGGCGTCGCGTGCACGGCGGCCTGGGGCTGGTCGACCTGGACGTGCCGCCCGAACTGGTCGCCGCCGACTTCGGCTCGATGCGAGTCTTCGCCGGCTATGCGGGCTGGGGACCCGGGCAGTTGGAGACCGAACTCAAGTCCGGCGCGTGGTACGTGGTCGACTCCGAGCCCGGCGACGCGTTCACGCCCACACCGGACCGGCTCTGGCGGGCGGTACTGCGGCGGCAGGTGGGCGAGTTGGCCATGGTCGCCACGTATCCGGAGGATCCGACGCTGAACTGACGTCGGACTCGGGCCGGATCGGGGCCGCGATCGGGTCCGGCGCCGGCCGGCGGGGAGCGGGACGCGCGGGTGATCCAACGCGCCGTTCGGTGCCGCCGGCGTCTGGCTATCCTGGTGGGTATGACCACTCCCCAGAGCTTCCCGGAGCCGGAGCACGGGACGGGCACCGGCACGCTGATCGAGGAGACGCCGAAGCTCTCCCACGGCGACGGTGACCACGAGCGCTTCGCGCACTACGTCCAGCGCGACAAGATCATGGAAAGCGCGATGTCCGGGAGCCCGGTCATCGCCCTTTGCGGCAAGGTCTGGGTGCCGGGTCGCGACCCGAAGAAGTACCCGGTCTGCCCGATGTGCAAGGAGATCTACGAGACGATGCCGGCCGGCGGGGCCGGTGGGGACAAGGACAAGAGCGGTGGCAAGAGCGGCGGTAAGCAGTAGTCGCTGAGAGTGCGCTCGAGGTGCGCTCGAGGTGCCGGGGGCGTCGGTCGTTTCGGCCGGCGCCTCTTGCGTTGCGTCTTGGTCCGGTTGGGAATCGTTTGCCCGCCCGTCCACCCGTTTCGTTTTGGTCGAAGGCTTGGTTTTTACGGCTTCGGGGTGGGTCTGTGGGGGCCTGGTGGCCTCCGGGTGTGGTGGGGTTTCGGGTTCGCTCAAATCTCGGTCGGGACGGCCCGTCGGAGGGCGCGTGGCAATAGGGTGGGCGGCGCTGTGGACGCGACGATCTTGATGCCGCTGTCGCTCGACGAGGCCGTGGATGCCCTCGCGCGCGACCCCCGGGCACTGCCGGTGGCCGGGGGGACCGACCTCATGCCCCGCGTCAACGCCGGCACGGTGCGACCGCCGGCCCTGGTGGGCCTGGCGAAGGTCGCCGACCTGCGGCGGTGGGGTTACGAGGGTGATTTCGTCATGCTCGGTGCCGGACTCACCTGGGCCCGGCTGGCGGACGCCGACCTGGCCTCGCTCGTCCCGGCGCTGGCCGCCGCCGCCAACGAGGTGGGTACCGCGCAGGTGCGCGCGATGGGCACCCTCGGCGGCAACATTCTCGCGAGCGGCCGAGCCGCCGACTCGCTGCCCGTACTCGCGGCCCTGGAGGCCACCGTGTCGTGCCGGTCGCCGGGCGGAGTGCGCGAGGTCGCCCCGCACCTGCTCGCGCCCAAGGCGGGTGCGATCGCCGAACAGCTCTTGCGGCCGGGGGAGTTGATCACCGGGGTGCGGGTGCCGTTGCTGCGCGGCGTGCAGGAGTTCGTCAAGGCGCCGGTGGGCGGCGGACGACACCTGACCCTGGCGCTGGTGGCCGGCCCCGTGGTCGGCGACGTGCGTTGTGCGGTCGGAGGGGCGCATCCCGGTCCGGTGCGCGCGTTCGACGCGGAACAGTGGCTGGCGGGACGGATGGACCCGCACACGGGTCGGCTCCCGGACGCGCGCGACGCGGCCGACTTCGGCCGGCTGGTCGCGGACGAGGTCCGGCCCGACGCGGAACAGCGGGCCGCCCGGGCGCACCTGCGGCACGTGGTCGCGGTGTGCGCGCGGCGCGCGGTACAACGGGCGTTCGGCGGATGAGCGGCCCCGGGTTCGACTTCGATGCGGCCCCCACGACCTCGTACATCCTGCGCGTCAACGGCGAGGCGCGGCTGATCGAGAACGCCTGGATCGGCGAGAACCTGCTGTACGTCCTGCGCGAGCGGCTCGGCCTGCCCGGCGCCAAGGACGGCTGTGGGCAGGGCGTGTGCGGGACCTGCACGGTGCATCTGGACGGGGTCGCGGTGTCCGCGTGCCTGGTCGCGGCGGCCACCCTCGGCGACCGCGAGGTGCGCACCATCGAGGACCTGGACAACGACCCGGAGACCGCCGAGGTGCAGCGCGCACTGGTGGAGTCCGGCGCGGTTCAGTGCGGGTTCTGCGTGCCGGGAGTGGTCGCGTCCGCGTGCGCGCTGCTGGCCCACGGGTCGGAGCCGAGCGAGGTGGAGATCCGGCGTGCGCTGGACGGGCACCCCTGCCGGTGTGCCGGGCCGCATCCGATGGTGGACGCCGTGCGCACCGCGGCGCGCAGGCGCGCACCGCGCGAGACCCATTCGACGATGATGTTCAACGTGATCGCGCCGCCCGCGTCCGGCGGCACCGAGTGATCGGCGAGACCAAGTGATCGGCACGAATCGGTGATCGGCGAGTCCGCACCGCGCCCCGACGGGGACGCCAAGGCACGGGGGCGGTTCTCCTACACCGGCGACCTGTGGGCCCCGGGCCTGCTGTGGTGCGTGCTGGTGCGCTCGCCGCACCGACACGCGCGGATCCTGGGCGTGGACGCGGCCCCGGCCTACGCGGTGCCGGGCGTGCGCGGCGTGGTCACGGCGGCGGATCTGCCGCCGGGCTCGTGCCACGGCGTGATCGTGGCGGACCGGCCGGTGCTCGCGGACGATGTGGTGCGCTTCGCCGGGGAGGCGGTCGCGGCGGTCGCCGCGGAGACCCTGCACGCGGCGCGGGCCGGCGCTGCGGCGGTGCTCGTGGCGTACCAGCCGTTGGAGGCCGCCTCGGATCCCGAACACGCCTTCGCCGGACCGCCGTTGCATCCGGACGGCAACGTGCTGCGGCACATCGCGCTGCGCCACGGCCGGCCGGTGAAGCTGCGCCGGGACGGTACGGCGGTGGACGAGGTGGTGGTCGAAGGGCTGTACGAGGTGCCCGCGCAGTACCAGGCCAACCCGGCCACCGACGCCGCGCTCGCACTGCCCTCGCCGGACGGCGGCGTCGAACTGCACGTGGCCTCGCCGGATCCGCACGCGGACCGGGATCAGGTCGCGGAGTGCCTGGGGCTGCCCGCCGGGATGGTCCGGCTGATGCCCACCGGCGCGGGCGGTTCCTCCGGCACGCGCGAGGACGTCGGGCTGACCGCCGTGGTCGGTCTGCTGGCGCTGCGCACCGGACGGCCGGTCAAGGCGGTGCTCGAGCGGGACGAGTCGTTGCGGGTGGGCGGGCATCGGCACGCGGCGCGGATGAAGTACACCCACCGGGCGGACCGGGACGGCCGGCTGCTCGGGGTGGAGGCGCAGATCATCCTGGACGGCGGTGCGTACGCGGGCGCCTCGGCGGAGGTGATCGGGCGGCTGATCGGCTGCGCGGCCGGGCCGTACATGGTGCCGTACGCGGCGGTCGACGCGTGGGCGGTGCGTACCAACAATCCGCCGGCGGGGGCGATGCGCGGGCCCGGCGCGGTGCAGGTGTGTTTCGCGCACGAGGCGCAAATGGACAAGCTGGCGGACGCGCTCGGGATGAACCCGGTGGAACTGCGGCTGCGCAACGCGCTGAGCTCCGGAACGATGCTGACGACGGGTCAGGTGCTGGACGGGCCGGTGCCGGTGGGGGCCGCGTTGCGGGCGGTGGCGGAGGCCGCGCCGCCGGCCACGCCGCCTGCGCCCGGGACGTTGCGCGGGACGGGGTATGCGGTCGGGCTGATGCCGCTGCTGGGGATCGAGGGGGCCGACGAGTCCTCGACGGCGACCGTGCGGCTCGACGGCGGCGTGGTCACGGTGACCTGCGCGGCGGTCGAGGTCGGGCAGGGTTTCGTGACGCTGGTCCGGCAGATCGTGGACGAGGTGCTGGGGGTGCCGGACGCGATCGTGCTCCAGGCGGGCACCGCGCTGCCGACGGCGGGGGCGCCGGGGGTGGGGCGACACACGTGGCTGACGGCGGGTGCGGTGGAGCAGGCGGCGCGGGAGATCCGCGAGCGGTTGTTGGCGCCGGTGGCGGCGCGCTACGGGATGACGGCGCGGTTGTTGGACGTGCGGGACGGGCGGATCAAGTCCTACGACGGGCTGATCGATCTGTCGGTGGATGTGATGTACGAGGACACCGCGACGGTGACCACGGCGGGTGCGTGCCGGGCGCCGAGCACCGAGCCGCTGGACGACGCGGGGCAGGGCAACGCGTATCCGGCGGTGGCCTTTTCGGCCTGTCGCGTCGTGGTCGACCTGGACCCCGAGTTGGGCACGATCCGGGTGGTGGAGGTGACCGGGGCCCACGACGCGGGGCGGGTGCTGGATCCCGCGCAGGCGCGGGTGCGGGTGGAGAGCTCGGTGGCGATGGGGGTCGGGCTCGCGCTGACGGAGGACATCGAGTCGGCGTGGTCGCCGCCGGGGACGTGGGACGTGCCGCCGGTGCGGGTCGCCGCGTGGATCGAGGAGCCGCAACCGGGCGCGCCGTTCGGCGCGAAGGGCCTGGGCGACGCGACCATCGTCCCGGTGCCGGCGGCGGTCGCGGCGGCGGTGCGGGATGCGACGGGTCTGGAACTGCCGCGATTGCCGCTGCGGCCTCGGGATGTGGTGGTGGATTAGGGGGCGGTGGCGGCGGGTGGGTGGCTGGGTCGCCTGGTCGCTCGGCCGTTCGGCCGTTCGGCTGCTCGGTCACCTGGTTACTCGGCTGCCCGGCCGCTCGGCTCCCCGTCACCCGGCCGCTCGGTCACCCGGCCGTCTCTGCGCCCGGCCCCGGTACTCCCTGCCGCCGATGCCGTCTTGGCTGAGAGCGGGGTGATTACATTGATAAGTAGGTTGATATGGCAGGGTCTAGGCTGTCTCGGTGACAGCCGTAGGGGAGCCGAAGTCCGCGCGACGGAGCGCCGAGAAGTCCGACGGGGAGCCCGGTGTACTGACCCGGCCCTATCTTCAGCTCACGCTCGGGATCGTGTCGGTGGTCCTGCTGATCGCCTTCGAGGCGATGGCCGTGGGCACCGCGATGCCGGTGGCGGTCAAGGAACTCGACGGCGTGCCGCTGTACGCCCTGGCCTTCTCCGCGTTCTTCACCACGAGCCTGCTCGCCATGGTGGTCTCCGGCGAATGGTGTGACGCGCGTGGACCCCGGCTGCCGCTGTTCGCCGGGATCGGGGCGTTCGCGGCCGGACTCGTGCTGGCGGGCACCGCGCAGTCGATGTGGCCGTTCATCGCGGGCCGGGCCGTGCAGGGCCTCGGCGGCGGGCTGGTGATCGTGTCGCTGTACGTGGTGGTCGGCAAGGCGTACCCGTCCGCGCTGCGCCCGCGCGTGTTCTCGGCGTTCTCCGCGGCGTGGGTACTGCCCTCGATCGTCGGGCCGCCGGTGTCCGGTCTGGTCACCGATCACCTGGGGTGGCGCTGGGTGTTCCTGGCGATCCCGGTGCTCGTGGTGTTGCCGATCGTGATGATGCTGCCGCAGCTCAAGCGGATGGCGGGTGAACCGGACCCGGACGCGCGGATGAACCGGAACCGGATCGGCGCGGCGATCGGCGCCTCGGTGGGCGCGGGCATGTTGCAATACGGCGGGCAACACCTGAGCGTGGTGGGCGTACTGCTGCCGGCCGCCGGCCTGGCGCTGATGGTGGCGACGGTTCCTCGACTGTTGCCGGTGGGCACGTTGCGCGCGGCGCGCGGGCTGCCGGCGGTGATCCTTTCCCGGGGTGTGCTCGCGGGAGCGTTCTTCGCGGTCGAGTCGTTCGTACCGCTGATGTTGATCAGCGAGCACGGCCTGTCGCCGACCGAGGCGGGGCTGACCCTGACCGTGGGCGCGCTGTCCTGGGCGGTCGGGTCCTGGTACCAGGGCCGCTCACCGCACGAGCGGCGGCCGCGGCTGGTCCAGGTGGGATTCCTCTGCGTGGCTATCGCGATCGGCGGCGCGCTGCTCGCATTGATCTCCGGGGTGTCATCGTACGTGGTCACGGTCGGCTGGTTCTTCGGCGGCGCCGGCATGGGCATGGCCGTCTCGTCGATGAGCGTGCTCACCCTCGACCTGTCCACCCCGGAGGAGTCCGGCACCAACTCCTCCTCCCTCCAGGTCGCCGACTCGCTCGGCACGATCGTCATGGTCGGCCTGGCCGGCGCCATCTTCGCCACCCTCCACAAGGGCACCGGCAAGGACGCCGGCGTCTTCACCCTGATCTTCGCCATCATGCTCGGCGCAGCCCTCCTCGGCGCCCTCCTCGCCCCAAGAGTCCGCCGCCCCGACCCGAATCCCTGATCCCCCACCCCCGGGCCGCCGGCCGATTCCACTACACACACCGAATCCCCCCGACTACCCTGAGTCCCGACGGCCTGCTCCGGCGCGGGCTTCGGGGATCGGGGGGACCTCATGCCGCTGCAACCACGATTTCGTAGATCCGCAGGTTCTCAGCGCCGGTTCGTCGACCGGGAAGAGGCCATGGCGGTCTTCGACGAGTCCTGGGCCGGTAGCGGGGACGGCCTGCGGGTTGTGAACGTGACGGGCGTCGGTGGGATCGGAAAATCACGGTTCCTGCGTGAATGCCAGTTGCGGCTGGAGTCCGAGGCCCGCACCGTGCTGCTCGATCTCCAGATCCCGGCCCTGCGTGAACAGGACGCCGCGCTTGCGGTGTTGCGCGCACGTCTCGGTGCCCAGGACGCCTCGTTTCCGCGATACGACCTCGCCTACCTCGCGCTGTGGCAACGTCTGCACCCCCACCTGCAGATCTCGCTCGCCGATGTGGCCGCCCGGCAGCAGAGCGAGGTGCTGACCGATCTCGCGGACGCCGTGGGCGGCCTGCCGGTCTTTCGGACCGTCGGCGGACTGCTGCAGCTTGCCGGTCGGTCATCCGCGAGGTTCAAGCAATGGCGTTGGCTCCGGAACGACGAGACCTTGCAGCGGCTCGACGAACTCGATCCGGCCGAACTCGCCGACGCGGCCACATTCCTGTTCGCCGAGGATTTGCGCCGGGCGAGTGTGGAGCAGCGATACCTCGTCTGTATCGACGCATACGAGGCATTGGTGGGCGGCAGTACCCGAGCGGGCCGTACCGCCGGGCTGGACGCGTGGTTGCGGGACCTCGTATCGCAGTTGGACCGGGGCCTGGTAGTGATCGCGAGCCGAGAGCCACTGGGCTGGGAGACGTACGACAGTCAATGGACCGCGCACCTGATCCAGGTGCCCCTCGACGGGCTGCCGATGACCGCGCGGGTCGAACTGCTCGAAGCGCACGGGGTGGGCGATGTTCGCGCCCGCACCGCCTTGGCCCGGGCCAGTTCCGGCGTGCCCTTCTACCTGAACCTCGCCCTCGACGCGGAGTCCGGCGCGGATCGGGGCGACAGCGCGCTGGCCCCCGCCGTATCGGGGGAGGAGATTCTCGAACGATTTCTCCAACACGTGGATCCGCAAGAGGTCCGGTTGCTCGAAGTGCTCGCCGTGGCACGCACGATCGACTTCGACATCTTTCGCACCGTAGCGGCGGCGTTCGGGTTGTCCGCGGATCGGCGGACCTGGGAGACGTTGACCGCCTATTCCTTCGTTCAACCGGCGGGCGTCGAGCGATTTCAACTGCACCAACTGATGGCAAGCGAACTGAGGGCGCGTCAGACGGCGGCGATGCGCCAGGCCGTACACCGCGTGCTGCGGACCCTGTGGCGGGAACGGGCCGATCGTTGTGCGACGGGCCTTGCGAGCACTCGCCGGACGACCGGGGCGCAGTTGCGCGAGGTCGTCTTCCACAGCATGTACGCCGGGGAGTTCACCCCGGGCGAACTGCTCGCCCTCACGGCGGAGATCGCCGCGAGCGGCGGCATCCGCTCCCTGGGCGGTGTCGTCGAGGATGTGCGGCGCTTTTGCGCGGCAGGCGACCAGCCCCGCGCCGAGTTGGAGATGGCCGCGCGCTGCGTGGAAGCCGAGACCGCGGTCCTGGTCGGAGACGCCGAGCACGCCGAGACATTGACCCGGGGCCTGGCGGGAGTCGACGGCGACAGCTCGGCTCAGGTACGTCTGGCCCTCGCCGGCGCGGACGCGTTACGCGTGCTCGGTCGGACCTCGGAGGCGCTCGCGCGGTACTCGTCGTTGTGGCAGCTGGCCAGGGTCTCGGAGGGTCGAAGCGCGGCGCTATGGGCAGCGGACCTCTACATGGCGGGCGGACGCTTCCGGGACGCGGAAAGCCTGGTCAACGGGCTTACCGGCACGCTCGGCCGTGACGAACACACGCTGCGCGGCGACACCGCGCGACTGATCCACCTGGGTCGGCGTTTCGCCTTCGATTTTCCGGCTGCCCGCAGCAGTCTGGATCAGGCGCAACTGCACTACCTGGAGGCGGGCTCCGCGGTCCGACTCGCGAATCTGGTGGTCAACCGGGCCGAGTTCCTGGCCTGGACGGAGCCCGAACACGCCGGTGACGTGGCGGACGAGGCGATTGCGGCGCAGCGGGACATCGGTGCCCTGCACGAACTCGGCAAGGCGTACACGGCCAAGTCATTGGCTCTGCTTCGGTGCGGGCGTATCGCCGAGTCCGAGGCGTCGTTGGAGACCGCCCTGGAAGTATTGGGACGCGCTCGCTACCGCTCCGGAACGGCCCGAGCCCAACTGGTCAGGTCACTCATTCTGCTCCGCCGCGGTGAACCCGAGAACGCAAGGGGCACCGCAGAGTGGGCGATTCGTGAATTCGAGGGGGCGGAGGTGTACCCGACGCTCGTCCTCGCAGCACTGAACATGTTGAGCAGGACCGGACCGGCGCAACCGGCGCACGCAGCGTCCCTGGCCCGGGCTCGTGCGGCAATCCGTCCGGTCGATTCCCTCGGGGCGCTCGAGGCGAGAGTCGACGCATGGGTCGCGACCATTTTGGGGGAATGATCATGACACCGGATCCGCTGACGCTCTATCGCACGGCACGCGAGTCCGGAATCAGCGCCTCGGGGTTCTACAACGACAACGTGCGCTCCGAGACCGACGACGGACCTGTGATCGTTCGGATCCCGATCCACGGCGCGGATGGCATGGATCTGCGCATGTGGCCCGAGCAGGAGGTGATCCGGGCGGTGGCGCCGTGGGTCTCGGTGGCCCCCGACGTGTTGCATGTCTCGCACCATCCGGCTTTCCAGATCCACCGCTTCATCACGGGTGATGTGTTGGACGCGGTTGCCCCACGCGGCGAACCGGTGCCCGCGCACCTGGCGGGGGATGTGGTGCGCTTCTTTCGGGACATGTCGCGAGTGCCGGTCGAAGCGCTTCCCGCCCTGCCCGCTGATTGGCCGAAGGACGGGGACACGGCCGGGTTCGGGGCGCTGCTCTCTGCCGTGACCGACGACGTCTGGCGGCGCTTCCGGGAGCCCTACGCGTCGCTTTATGCGGCGTTGGGGGTTCCGGCGGATCCGCTCGACCGGGTGGAGGCGGACTGGGCCACGATGACGGGGCGCCCGTTCCGTGCGCTGCACTGCGACATCCATCGCAAGAATCTCATCGTGGCCGCCGGTCGGACCTACTTCCTCGACTGGGAACTGGCCCTGTGGGGCGACCCGTTGTACGACCTCGCCGTACACCTGCACAAGATGGACTACTTCCCGGACGAAGCCGAGGCGGTCCGCGGTGGGTGGATTGCGGCGATGCCCGCCGATACGCGGGCGCAAGCCCTCGCGGACCTTCCCGTGTACATCCGACACGAACGCGTCAAGTCCGCTCTCGTCGACACGGTTCGGTATTCCAAGCTGATCCCGACCGCGGTTGATGCGTTGGTCGAGCGGCGCCTTGTGGCGTCTTTGACGACGAAGATCAATCGGGCAAGAGCGGTTTGGGGCGTGGGAGGTCTGTTGGAGGGTGCGGAGGTTCGGCGGATTCTGGGCACCTGCCGGTCGGCGGCGAACTGAAGTCGGAGCCGGGGTGGTCGGCTTCGGCGGGGTTGTGTGCCGGGCGCCGGGAGCGCCAACCAGCCGACCGCGGCCCCGGCCATGCCGTCGCCGAGGGACGAGACCGCGTACCGGGCAGTAGTCGGCGGAGCACGGGATGGGCGAGCACGGGGCGGTAGGGGGACCGCCGGATCGCCTGCGGCGAGGTGCGGTGCCATCTGCGCCTCCGAGGTGTCGAGTCGTCGATACGTTCGGAGGGGAGTCGTCGAGGCCGACGGGACGATGATTCCCCGGGAATGGGGGGTGGTGTTGTATTCCGCGTCCGGCGGAATGGAGACAAATGGCTTCAGAGTGGGGGTGGGAATGGCTGATCTGGGGTTTCGCGAGGTTGAGGGAGTTTCCTTCGGTGGTGAATGTGCAGCTCAGGGATTGATGGGAGTGGATCGACGGTTGGCGGGCGAACGTTTATGCGGCGTCCGGCATTTTGCTCTGAGGGGATTTCTTCAGTTATTCGGGTGATTCGGTCGCGGGGCTTGGGCTGGGGCTTGGGCTCGGGCCTCGGCGGGCTTGGCGGGCTTGCGGAAGGGGGCTTCGAGTCTTCGGGGCCTACGTCTTTGGGTCTTGCGGGGCAGGGTTCACCCCTGTCGGGTATCAGGGGCCGGACTCGCCGCATCGGGTGATTCGGTCGGCGCTGTGCTGTGGGGTGTGCGGGCCCCGGCCCGGCCCGTGGGGTGTCCTGGGTTGGCTCCGGCCCGTGGGTGTCGCGGGCTGTGGTTGCGCCGTGGGCGTCCCGAACCGGCGTCGCCCTCTGCGGTGTTCGGGGCATCGCGGGGGATTTGTCGCGACGCGCCCGGGACGGGGTGGGGGTGGTCGGGGTTGTGGGGCAAGGGGCGGTGGTCGGGGCCGGATCGGGGGCGGGTGGGGGTCGTGTGCGCGGGGGTCCCGCTGGTTGCTCGGGTAGCCTGATCGCTTGCCCTCGATTGCCCCCTCGGCTTGGAGCAGACCCGTCGCAGTGAGTACCGCAGCCGCGTCCCATCTGTCCCCGGCCTTCCCGAATCGTGCCTCCTGGGGCACCGCGAACAAGCTGCGTGCGTGGCAGCAGGGGGCTCTCGACACCTATCTCGAAAGGCAGCCGCGGGACTTCCTTGCGGTGGCCACGCCCGGTGCCGGCAAGACCACGTTCGCGCTGCGGATCGCCTCGGAGTTGCTGGACGCGCACGTGATCCACCAGATCACCATCGTCGCGCCGACCGAGCACCTCAAGAAGCAGTGGGCCGAAGCCGCCGCGCGGATAGGCCTGCGGATCGACCCGAACTACTCCAGCGCCTCGGGCCCGGTGTCGCGGGAGTACCACGGCATCGCGGTCACCTACGCGGGCGTCGGCGTGCACCCGATGCTGCACCGGCGCCGGGTGGAGAACCGCAAGACGCTGGTGATCCTGGACGAGATCCACCACGCGGGCGACAGCAAGTCGTGGGGTGAGGCGTGCATGGAGGCGTTCGAACCGGCCACCCGCCGGCTCGCGCTGACCGGCACCCCGTTCCGTTCGGACATCAACCCGATCCCGTTCGTCGCGTACGAGGAGGGCAAGGACGGCATCCGCCGCTCGTCCGCCGACTACACCTACGGCTACGGCCACGCGCTCTCGGACGGCGTGGTGCGTCCGGTGATCTTCCTGTCCTACTCGGGCGACCTGCGCTGGCGAACCAAGGCCGGCGACGAGATCGCCGCCTCGCTCGGCGAGCCGATGACCAAGGACGCGATCAGCCAGGCATGGCGTACCGCGCTGGATCCGCAGGGCTCGTGGATGCCGCAGGTGTTGCGGGCCGCGGACAAGCGGCTGGGCGAGGTACGCAAGGCCATCCCGGACGCCGGCGGCCTGGTGATCGCCACCGACCACGAGTCGGCCCGGGCGTACGCGCGGATGATCCGCGAGATCACCGGGCAGGGCGCCACCCTGGTGCTGTCCGACGACACCGGCGCGTCCAAGAAGATCGAGGACTTCTCCGCGTCCGAGGACCGTTGGATGGTCGCGGTGCGGATGGTCTCCGAGGGTGTGGACGTGCCGCGGTTGTCGGTGGGCGTGTTCGCCACCACGATCTCCACGCCGCTGTTCTTCGCGCAGGCCGTGGGCCGTTTCGTCCGGGCCCGGCGCCGGGGCGAGACGGCGTCGGTGTTCCTGCCCTCCGTGCCGACGCTGCTCCAGCACGCGAACGAGATGGAGATCGAGCGCGACCACGTGCTGGACCGCCCGAAGAAGGAGGGCGGCATGTACGACGAGGAGGACGCCCTCCTCGCGCAGGCCAATGCGCAGAAGGACGAGCCGGGGCAGCAGGAGGAGTTCGCGTTCGAGGCGCTGGAGAGCGAGGCGCGGTTCGACCGGGTGCTCTTCGACGGCGCGGAGTTCGGGCTTCAGGCGCATGTGGGGAGCGAGGAGGAAGAGGAGTACCTCGGCCTGCCCGGCCTGCTCGAACCCGATCAGGTCCAGATGCTGCTTCAGTCCCGCCAGGCCAAGCAGGTGGCCAAGAGCCGGCGCAAACCCGATCACCAGGCCGACCTGTCGGAGAAGCCGGCAGACCAGCGCCCCGTGGTGACGCACCGTCAGATGACCGCGATGCGCAAAGAACTCAACTCGATGGTGGCCGCGTGGCACCACCGCACCGGGCAGACGCACGGGCAGATCCACAACGAGCTGCGCCGAGTGTGCGGCGGGCCGGCGGTGGCCCAGGCGTCGGTCGGGCAGTTGGAGGCGCGGATCGGGAAGATCCGCGAGTGGGCCACCTCGGGCCGTTGAGGCCGGGGTTGGGCAGCGGCGCGAAGTCGGGCCGCCGCTGGGCGGCCGAGCCGGGCCGCTGCGTGGAGACGTGGGTCGACTGGGCGGTCTGGGTGGTGCTGACCTTCACGCCGAAGGAGTTCCACTGCCGGACCGCCAACTCGACGGCGGC
>NZ_JBEXCV010000186.1:0-14856 GCF_040605455.1 Embleya sp. NPDC005575
TGGCCCAGGGCATGCGCGTGTGCGTCCAGACCGAGGAAGGCCACACCGCCTACCTGCGCATCACCGCCGTCCCCACCCGCAAAGCGGTCACCTTCGAGGCCACCATCTGGGAGTGACCCGCAGGACCGCCGCAACCGCCCCGGCAGGGCCAAGGCCACGAGCAGGGGTCGCCCGTCCGGGTGACCCTACGAGCCGGCGCACCGCCCGAACCGTGGAAGGACCATCTCGCCGACGGCTACGCCGGTCCCGCCGTGATGTTGTTCAGGAATCGGCGCAGGGTGCGGAGGGCGGGGTCGCCGTCGTTGACGAGGGCGAGCAGCCGGGGGAGGGGTTCGACGACGTGGACCAGGCGCCCGGTGCTCACGTGGGGTTCGGCGTCACGCAGGGCGTGTTCGACGGTGCTTTGTGTCCAGGTTGCGGTGTGCAGGTTTTGTGCCCAGTGGAGTTCGTCGCGATAGGGCAGCCATCGGCCGGCTCCGTGGTCCCTGCCCAGGGCGGTGACCTCGCGTTCGAGGAAGGCCCAGGTCCAGTCGTCGGCGACGAGTTCGCCGCGATCGCGGCCGGGCCGGATGCTCCGGCAACGTGCGCACAGTCGTACCGGCCGGGGCGATCCGTGGGCCGGTCGCAGGGTCACGGCCGGCTCGTCGTCGGCCGGGGCCTGGTCCTCGCACAGGTGGCAGACGGCGACGGCGACGGTGGCGGTGAAGAGGGGGCGGGGCGAAGAGGTGGTCACGCGGATTCAACGACGTCGCCGGCGGCCGGTCGCGCACCGGACCCGGCCGCCGGACGTCCCCGCGCGTTACCACTCGGCCATGCCGTGCACCTTCCATCGCACCCTTCACGCACCTTCGATGCACCTTCGGCGCGGGGCCGCACTTCAGAAGCGTGCTCGGGGAGACGGCATTGCGGTGGCGGGGACCGATGGTGCCCACGGGAAGTCGTCCGCGTTCGGGGTGCGTTGGGCGTGGGCGGTCCTCGGTGTTCCACACCATTCCTGTGCTTCGAGCATCTTGATCCGGCGTAGGCCGATCGCGCCGACCGGCCACGCCCGGTGCTGCTCGCAGGACCGGCAAGAAGCCATCAAGGCCATGGCCGTCCTTGGAGGGTACCGGGCCGGATGTCAGCCCCGGGCGTAGTGCCCGGCTCCCGCCCTCGGGGAAGCGCGGGTCCGGCGTGCCGAAGCGGGTCTTTTGCGGTCGAGATGCGCGAACTGGCATATTTGATTCTCCTGGTCATCGATTCCCTGGAAGCGCATATTTACAGGAAGTCTCCAAATGAGATGCTTTATCTGCGTTTAGCCTCGATCGTTCGTACGCCCAGCAGGACTTGGAGGTTGGCCGTGTAGTTGGTTGATCGCTGGTTCGTAAGCTCGTCGTCGCCTGCCGGTGTGAGTCCGGTCCGGGTAGCTGCCAGGAGGCCCGGTAGCAGGCTGGCGGCGTCGGGGGGAAACGCCCGGCGTCGAAGTCCAGCGTCGAAAGCCCTTGAAGGGGGAGCAAAGGAGCGGTCCGTAGCATCACGCGAAGTCTGCGGCGTCGTTAGAGGCCCGCCCGTGAGGGTGGGGACAGGGAGAGCCGAGCCCCCGAAATCAGGGCGAAGGCCATGGAAGCGGTGAAGACCCTGGAGGGCAGCCGCGAAGGACTCCCCGGCGTATGGGACACGGAACGTTTCGACGGTGACGACGGGAACCGGGGAGGCCCTCCCCGGCCCGACAGCCTGCGGCAAGAGCGCTGTCGGAAGCATCGCGACCTATAACCGGGTGCACCCCGGGAAGGGGAAGCGGGTCGGGTGGGCGTCGGAGGCGGCCGTAGTACTGCTTGAGCCGGACGGACAACACAACCGTCGGTGAGGGAAGGGCCGCTGCTTCGTCGATGCGTCGTGTTGAAGTGGAGGGGCTCGGTGAGTGCCCGCGTGGCTATTCCCGCCGTCGGGGGACGTTCTCCCTCGGATCCGGTCCGTGCCCTGCAACATGCGCTCTACCGGGCGGCCAAGGCCGATCCCGGACGGCGGTTCCACGCGCTGGGGGACAAGGTCCACCGCAGGGACGTCCTGGCGCGTGCGTGGTCGACGGTGCGTCGCAACAACGGCGCGCCGGGCATCGACTCGGTCGATCTCGGGCAGGTCGAGGAGTACGGGGTCACCCGACTCCTCGAAGAGTTGGCCGTGGAGCTGAGGGACGGCAGGTGGCGGCCGCTTCCCGCGCGCCGGGTGTTCATTCCCAAGCCCGGCACCCTGGAGCAAAGGCCCTTGTCGATTCCCGCGGTTCGCGACCGCATCGTGCAGGCGGCGCTGAAGATCGTGCTCGAACCGGTCTTCGAAGCCGACATGCTGCCGTGCTCCTTCGGGTTCCGACCCGAGCGTGGCGCGCACGATGCCCTCCAGGTCTTGATCGACGAGTCCTGGCGGGGGCGGCGATGGATCGTCGAGACCGACATCGCCAACTGCTTTGAGGCGATTGACCACGAGAAGTTGATGCACGCGGTCGAGGAGCGTGTCTGTGACCGGTCCGTCTTGAAGCTTCTGCGCGCGATGCTGCGGGCCGGAGTGATGGAGGACGGGCAGGTCCGCCGGCCGGTCACCGGTACTCCGCAGGGCGGGGTGGTATCCCCTTTGTTGGCCAATGTCTTCCTGCACCGGATCGATCGGGCCTGGGAGACTCGGCGACACGGAGTGCTGGTGCGCTATGCCGATGACGCGGTGGTGATGTGTGCGACCCGGCAGCAGGCCGAAGCCGCCTTGGAGCGGCTGACGTTCCTGCTGGCCGACCTCGGCCTGGAGCCGAAGGCGGCCAAGACCAGGATCGTCCACCTCGAAGTGGGAAGTGAGGGGCTCGATTTCCTCGGCTTCCACCACCGATTGGTGGTCTCCCGGTCCCGGGATGGGAAGCGCCCGGTGACCTTCCTCGCCCGCTGGCCTGCGAACAAGGCCGTGCAGCATGCCCGCGACCGGATCCGTGAACTCACGGAACGGCGCCGACTGCTGCTTCCCGTCGATGTGATCGTGCAGGACGTGAACGCGTTCCTGCGCGGGTGGGCCGCGTATTTCCGGTTCGGGAACTCGGCTCGGCATTTCGACAAGATCGGGTCCTACGCACGGATGCGGTTGGCGGGATTCCTCGCCAAGCGACATCGCCGCAGCCGAGCGTTCGGTTGGTCCGTGGTGGCGTTCGCCTCACACGGCCGACCGGGTCTGATCGGCCTGCACGGGACCGTCGTTGCACCCAGGCCCTTCCGGGACTGGCGGGGTAGGCCGAATGCCGGTGGTGAACGGCGTCGGTGAGCCGTGTGCGGGAGAACCGCATGCACGGTTCGATGTGGCGGGGGCTGGAAACGGGGCGGACGTACTCTGCCACCGCGCCAGCCCCCGACCCTACATGCGTCCTCGTCGGTTCGCTGATGGGGGCTCTGTGCTTGTGAGGTGCGGCCTTTTCGAAGCTTGGGTATGCCGGTGGCCCGATTGTCGTGTCGGGTGGGCGCCGGGTTCCACGTCTTCGGGGTGTTTCTCGGTTCGTCGGGGCGTTCGGGTCGGATGTCAGGTGGGTGCGGCGAGTCGGTCGAGTCGGGTAATTCCGTCGAGGATGTGTCGGGTCCAGGGCCATCGGTCGGGCAGGCGGACGACGACGCGTCGGCCGGTGCGGATCACGCGGGACGCGGCAGAGAAGAGACGGAAACGGAGCTTCTTGATCTCCCACCGCCGCGCGTCTCCGGCCAGGGCGAGCATCTGCGTCCACGCGACCAACTCGCACGCGAGAGCGACGAGTTCGCACCACACTCGGTTCTGTGCGAAGCCGTGGAGGGGGAGGTTCCGCAGGCCGGTCGCCTTCGCCTGGCGGATGCGGTCCTCGGCGCGGGCGCGTCGGCGGTGACGCAGTTCGAGGTCCGCGAGCTGCCCACCGCGGGTGTTCGTGACGAAGGCGACACAGCGGTTGCCGTCGATGTCGGTGATCCGCAACTGCGCGCCCGGGTGCGGGCGTTCCCTGCGCACGACCACCCGCATGCCCTTCGGCCACCCCGACAGGTCGAGCATGTCGGTGACCTCCGCGACCCACGCGCCCTCACGCGGACGACCGTCGGCGTCGTAGGCGGGTGTCCACGCGGCCTTGGGAACGGCGAGGATCGCCGCGTGGATCCGGTCGGTGATCGTGAACCCGACCGAGTACGACAACCACCGACCCCGCCGGGAGAGCCACGCGAGGAACTCGTGGGTGCCACCCGCCGAATCCGTCCGTATCAGCGTGTTCCGGCCCCGGCGGTGCCGCTGAGGACGGGGATCCACGCCTCGGCTGCCTCCGGGAGTCGGGACTCGTCGAGGATCAGCGCGGTCGGATACAGGTCCTCGTGGCGGTCGGCGCCGTAGACGCCGAGCGAGCCGATGGCGGCCCGCAGTCGGTCGAGCAACTCCGCCGCCCACTTCTCGCCGCACATGCCCCACCCGTGGAGCTCACCGACGAAGATCTCCTCGAACTCCGCGTCCAGGTCCGTCCCGAAGAGCGGGAGCAGGTAGCCCTCCTGCTCGTACAGCGCACACGAGTGGCCGCCGCCCTGGTTCTGATAGACGACGCCCGTGGGCGCCGCCACGACGACGAACATCCAGCCCCCGCCGTGGCCGTCCGGGTCCAGGAGGACGCGACGCCTCCGGTCGTCACGGATTCGATCCACCATCGTGTCCGCCTCTGCCGGGAACGGGAAACTGCTGCTCTCGGCAGCGAATGCGTTAGGAACCAGGTATGGGTACCGCGCCGCCGAGCGCCACACCGACATCAAACCGGGACGAGATTCCAGACGGCACCCGAATTTCGATCCGCGCGATCGAGACCGGTACGAAGTCGCCCCCGTACCCTCCCGAATTCGGTCCGGGTGAAGACACCACGGCACAGTGCCTGAACGTCTCCGACCGCACCGTATGGTGTTGGCCGGCCGATGCCACCACCACACCCGCCACCGCCGCACACCCGGGCGTCCGCCACGGCGACCGATTCGAGATCACCCCGCAGATCCGGGTGTTGCCGGCGTACTGGCGCGGCAACGCCTCCGCGGTCCACCGTGAACTCGTCGCCCGCGCCCACACGGCCCCCAGGCCGGGGACGCCGGCCGGCGACGCCGCCTCGCCCGCCTCACCACCGCCCCGGTCGAGCGGCGCACCGTTCCCGGGGGCGCCCCGCCATCGGCGGTTCCGTTGCTGGACCCGGTGCCGTCGCCGTCGACGTTCCTGCGCGCGCTCCGCCGGGATCTGACCGCGGGGGAGCGGGCCGGTCACCGCAAAGGCCCCGAAACGGCCCGGGCCCTGGACGTGTTCGCCAAACGCCCCCGGACCTGGCGCAACCACACCTGGGAAGCCGACCACGTCCAGGCCCCGCTGCGCGTGAACGCCGACGGCGACCTCGTCCACCCCCACGTCACGTGGTTCATCGACTGCGCGACCACGGCGATCACCGGCGTCGCCGTCACACCCGGCCCTCCCACGCGCGCCTCGGTCCTGGCCGCGCTGCGCTCCGCGATCGTGCGCACCCACCCCTACGGCCCGGCCGGTGGAGTACCCGAGCACGCGCGCTTCGACCGCGGCCGGGACTTCCTCTCCCGCACCGCGACCACCGCGATCACCGCCCTGGACGCGAACATCACCGTCCTGCCGCCCTACAGCCCCCACCTGAAGGGCAGCATCGAGAACCTCAACCGCTGCGTGGATCGGATGCTGTTCGCCGCCCTGCCCAGCCATACACAAGCCGCCCAAGGTGTGCGGATGCGGACGTAAAGGTGTCAGTGGGAGGGGAGGTATGTCGTCTGCAGGACGTAGACGCGTTCGCTGCGTACCACAATCAGGTACACGAACATGCCGTCGTCGATGTAGGTGGTTGCCGCGCGGGGATTGGGGCCCTCGTACAGCGTCCCGTCGAGATACAGGGCCTCGGCCGCGCGGACGATCTCCGCGACCGCGATCTCGACCAGGGCGACGAACGCCTCCGGCGCCCCGCCCACCACGCTCGCCTGGTCGGGTTCGTACTCCCAGCCCCAGCTCACACGCCCACCGCGGCGTAGGCGGCCCGCAACAACTCGCCGGCGACCCGAACACCGCGGGCACGCACCCGGGGGTCGTCGCTGACGGTGTCGACCTGCTCGGCGTGGTGGTAGCGGAACGCCAGGTCCGGGTGACGCTCGATCTCCGCGATCGCCGCCCAGTGCCGCAACCAGCCCCGCAACGGATCGAGCCGGTTGACCTCCAACGCCCTCGCGGTCGCCTCACGCTGGGACCGGTCCATCTCGGGAAGCCAGTGCGGCGCCAACAACGCGATCGCCGCACGCACGCCCTCGATCGTGCCCTCCGGCCGCGCGATCACCGGAGTCGAATACTCGGGCTCGGCAGTCACCCCACACCCTCCCTCACGACGATCCGACCGCCCCACTCTAGTCGCCGGCGTCCCACCGGCAGGGCATCCAACGGACCGGCCGCCGGATCGGCCAACGCACACCACCCGAGACGGCCACCGCCTGGGCACAGCCCACCTCGCCGACCAGGCCACCGACGAACAACGCGCCGCACTGCGCCACGCCCGAGCGACCCGCGCCCGCCGCCTGCGCACCGAGGCCAAAGCCGCCGAGCAACTGCGCCGGGACCGTTTCGCCCCGGCCACCCCCGCCACCGAGTTCTTCCCGCAGGGGGCGCCGCCGGCCAACACGTTCGATGTGTCGAGCCTGCCGTGGGCATCTCACGGGGTTCAACCTCCACATCGGCAACGGCTGGGACCACCTCGCGCCGATTTGCACGCTCGGCCGCTACACCGAGCGAGACGGTCGGGTCCTTCTCCCCCTGGCAGTGCAGGTGCACCACGCCGCCGCAGACGGGTTCCACTCGACACGCCTCGTCAACGAGCTACAGGCCCTGGTCACAGGTCCCACCTGGCTGGAGGAGAGCCCGAAGCCCTGAACCCAAACGACACAGCCCCGAGACGGACCCGATGGCAACCACGCGTGAACAGGGGCCGTGAGATGTTGCCGCCCGGAGTACCGCCCAGGCCGACTACCGGGTATGCGAGGGCGTCCCACCGATCTCGTCGAGCCGGACCGTGCGCTACGCGACGGCACCGCCGCGCCGGAACCCCGGCCGAAAATAGAGGCCACCGCCTTCAGTCTGGCGTGAGCTCGGGTCACCGTCGCCCGACACCCGTCACGGGCCGCGTCCCGAGGGACTATCAAGGACTCGGCTCTGTCCCGTAATCGGTGGTAGCGCTGTGTAGTGATCACTGCTGAAGGAGGATGCGCCGGCGGAGTAAGGGGAACCCGGCTCGGCCGTGCATCTGCCTCATGATCCGCTTGGTTCGCGTGTTGACGCCCTCGGTGCGGCCGTTGTGGAAGGGGAGGGTGAGGCCGGCGTCGACCGCGGCGCGGTCGAGTTCGAGGCCGTTCGCGAAAGAGTGAAGGTGGGGCAGAGCGGCCGCGCGGGCCGTGGCGATCCAGTCGGTGAGCTTGGCGTCGTTGCCCTCCGCTGGGGTCAGTAGCTGTGCGAACTCGCGGGTGAGGCGCGCGAGTTCGGCCATCTCCTGGCAGGCTGTGGTGAGTTCCCGCAGCAACTCGGTGTCCTTGTCGCAGGTTCTCGGGGCGGGTGAGCAGGAGGCGGGCGAAACGCTGCGGGGTGGTGACTGGCTTGTCGCCCTCGGCCCGGCCCTGGGTAATGTAGCGGACCAGCAGGTTGGCGCTGCCTGTGTAGCCCAGTTCCTTGATTTCGCGCAAGAGGTGGGTGACGGGCACCGCAGGGTCCTCGGCCCGACGCCTGCGCAGGTGGTCGCGGTAGGGGTCCACGAGTGTGCGCTTGTAACGGGGTGCGCGGCGGTCGCCGGTGGGCTCCTTTATGCGGGCGTACCGCTTGACGGTGTTCAGCGCGACGTCGAGGCGACGGGCGCATTCGAGCATGCCCACGCCCTGATAGAGCAGATGGTGGACCTGTTGCCAGCGCTCGCGAGTGGTCTGCTCGCGTACGCCTCCGGGCCGGGCGGGGTTCACCGCGGTCGCCCAGCAGGCAGAGTGGGATCGAACCTCGGCCAGGCCTTTGCCGCACAAGTTGCTCCAGAGAGTACTGGTGGGCCGTTGGCGAGGTGCCTGCTGAGCAGGTCCTTCTCCGACGGCCCCCAGCCCGAACGACGCGTGCGACTTGTCACCGCACGTCGCTCTCCAGTGACTACTCCGTGAGTGCTGCGACGGGTCTCTTGCCGTGGATGTCCGTGTGACAAGTCCCGCAGACCACGAGGGCCTTGCGGTGTCGCGCGGCCATGAGATCTGCCCACGGCGGCCGGTTGCCCGGTCGTCCGAGGTCCACGAGCTTGGCGACGTGGTGAACTTCCACCTCGTCGATCCGCCCGCATGTCTCGCACCGTCCGGCGAGGAGCCGGGTGACCAACTCTTTGCGTTTGGTGTTGACCGGGGCCAGCCGACGGTCGTTGATGACCGTCTTCTTGTTCCGTCGTAGCGGGATCCCGCCGAACCGTCCGACCAGTGGCTTCCTGCCGGTGCGTTCGACGCGGGCCTCGAAGCACTTGCGTGGCCCGTGCGGCGTCTCGATGGTGGCCGCGTACTTGCGGGCCATCTTCGACACCGACGAGCGGTGCTTGTTGGCGAGCGTCATCAGCATCGAGGTCTCCATGACCCATTGCAGCCGGGCGAGTCGGAAGACGTCGCCGGCCAGCAGGTAGTACTGGACGATGCCGCGGTACTCGGACCCGTAGGTGCTGAGGATGACGTGGTCGTCCTGGTTCAGCAGTTCGGGCCGACGCGCGGGTTTGCCGCGTTCCATGTACTGCCCCGTAGCCCCCCGCCGGCGCCCAGGACGGCGAGCAAGGAGGGCGACTCGAGATCCATCACCCGCACCGAACGTGAAACCGGTCGGCGTGACGACCGTCTCGAGGAAGTTGCTCCGTCGTCCGCACCGAGGCGTCGACGGGGGCTTCGGCCCCAAGGGCGGACTCGCGCCATCGACCGCAGCAATCGCGCGCCCGGGACATCCGATGGATTGGCCGTCCGCGGTTCGCGCGACGTGACCGCGAGCTCGGGATGCCGGCGCCGTGGCTCTTCCCTCGCGTCAGGCGGCTGCTCGATGGAGTGGCACCTCTCGTTGATCGCAGTCCACAACCCGATGCTTCTCTACGACGCGGACGACTGGGAATCCGACCCGGGCGAAGACCCCCACGACGGCCTGCACCATGCGACGTCACTGCGCGGGTGGCTGTGGACCTGGGGCGAGAGCGGCAACATCCGGGACAAAGCCCTCAACCCCTGACGCCCCTCGACCGGCCGGGGCGGTCTCGTCGCCGCGACCGCGGAGCCATGCGCGGGCCTGCCGAGGCTCTTTCGACACCGGCCCCATCGTGGCCCCGCGGCGCGATGTCCGCCCGACCCGGCAGGCTCGGCCCACTCGCCGCCCGGCTCGCCCGTACCCGAGACCGAGGACCACCGGGAGGATGACGCATGAGTGTCGGTCACCGGTCGTACAGGTGGATCGGTGGATCCGGACTACCCCTCTACTACCGCATCACCTTGGTCCGAGGCCCGGAGCCGGACGAGGTCCTGCGCCGATACGGCGCCGATCCACGCACGGCAAGGTCGATGACACTCGAGGAGCGTTCCTGTCACCCGGACTCGAGGCGGCTGGTCAGCGTGCACGACCTCGGCGGCTGGACCCTGGCGATCGAGGACGACTGTCACCACGACCTGGGAGCGAACGCGGCGGCTGCGCTGTCGGCCGGGACCGAACTGGTCTCCGTCTACACCAACGTCCTCGCGCACCACCACTTCACCCACATCGTCGACGGAGACGTTCGGACGGACTTGACGCGCTGGAGGCCGACACGCGCTTCGGCAGCCGACCCGACCGCCTGGTGGACGCCACGCGCAGGATCGGCCTCGACCCCGACCCCCGCCCCGAGTGCGACGACTTGCACGACGACGAGCCCGAGTACGTCTTCCACGCGCCCGCGATGCTGCTCGCTCTTGCCGAGGAGGTGACCGGTGTGCCCCTCACGGCCGAGGTGCTGGGCGGCTCGGCGACCATCGCCGTGGTCCCTGAACCGGCGACGAACGGATGGAACACGCCCGGCGGAGTTGCGGGAAAGTGACGTCGGCGGCGTAGGCGAAGGTCGGGTGGCCTGGTCGAGCCATGGGTGGCTTCCTGAGGGCGGAGACCGCCCGGGTTCACAGACCCGTGTAGTGATCGACGTCCGGGGCGAAGTCGATGTCGGCGTCGATCCCGGCGTGGATGTCACGCATGTCGGCGTAGTAGTCGATCCGCATCTGCTCGTGGTTGTCCAGAAACCCGGTGTAACCCGCTTGCGGCAGGTTGGCGGGCTTGTGCACCTCATTGACCCGCTCGTAGAAGTTGATGTTCGTCTGGTTCGGGCGTGCCGCTGCCTTCTTCGCGCCGACTCCGACGGTGCTGTATCGGTAGGTCTCGCCGGTCTCGCCGGTCTCGTCCTCGCTGTCGAGCCAGTCCAGGAGTTCCCGAGACGCACCGTCGATGCAATTGTTCGGCGCATCGACTTCCAGGAGTCCCATGTATCGGTCGAGCCGGTCCGCCAACTTCTCGATGTTGTGCGTGTGCAGCTTGTCGTCCGGCTCGGAGGAGCTGAGGTTCTCCGAGCCTGTGTATCCGGAGCGCACCGCGCATCGTGCGGTCAGCCGGATCAGCCACTTCAACGTCAGCTCGATACCGTGCCGGCAGTTGTACAGGATCGGAATCGGCAGACGATCGTCCGGGCCGTGCTCGATCCACTGGCGTGCCCCGGCCTCGGCCACCCGCAGGAACCCCGCCGCGATCACGAGCTCGTCCTCGCGTGAGCCCCCGATGATCGCGGTCTCGTGGATTCTCCACCTCGGCCTCGGCAGGTTGTGCAGATCCCCTGTGTCATCCATGCGATCAGCGTGGACCGAGGACGAAAGGCTGAGCGACCTCGGGGATGTGGGACGGCGTCAGTGCCTCCCGGCCGCAAACCTCATGTTCGGCAGCCATCCGGGGGGAAGTAGCTGGAGGTGATCCGGTAGATTCCGGGGCGCGAAGCGGTCAGTTGTATCCAGGGGCCGCTCGCGCGCAGGCAGGCGCCGTCGGAATACAGCCAATGCGAGTAGGCGGCACGGACGGTGACCGTTCCCGGGCGGGGCATCTTGAGCACGATGTCGGCGTCGCCGGCACGGAGTACTTCGGCGGGGGCGGTGGCCAGTGGCACGGCGTCCTGGACGCGGAAGACCGTCCAATAGGCATCGTTCCAGACCGGCTCCAGCCAGGAGCCCAGGCGGCCGGACCGGATCAACGCGGCCTCGGTCCTGGCGTAGCCGTCCGGTGGGGCGTGCGGCAGGACGACGTAGCCGACCGCCCAATCGTTCAGCCACGCCCGATAGCTCGCCTCGTCGAGCTCCTCCGAGTAGAACAACCGGCCGCGCTCCATGTCGAGTTGGCGGTTCCAGCCGCGCACCGCCTGGAAATATCGGGCGAACACCCGGGCCTCGCGGTGCGAGCCGGTGGGGACCACTTCGACACGGCCGCGATACGCGCCCAGCCGGTCCAACTCGGCGATGACCCCGGCGGTGTGCCGCGACCAGCCGGGCACCTCCGTATGCGCCTGCACATCTCGGGCCGTCGCCACCGCCGTCCAGATCGCGCACATCGCCAGCCCCGCGGCACACAAGCGCGTGCGGAAGGACGCGTCACCACCGACTCGGAGCAAGGACCTCCCGGGCTGCGGGCCTCGCCGTCTCCGCTCGAACCAGATTGCCAGCAGCACGGGCGCGCCGAAAAGCGTGCCCAGGCGCTCGACGTTCGTGCCCACCGGCGAAGGAATCAGCCAGGTCAGCACCACACCGACGGCGTAGACAGCGCCACCGGCCCGCAGCTCGCGCCAGTCGCGCGGTGCCGTCAACGCCACCACGACGCCGGCCAGGACCGGCAAGATGATCCGCTCGGCTCCCATGGGCTGTTGGCCGTGGGACGGGAACAGCGCGGTCACCAACCCACCGACCACACCCGTCGGTACGGTCAGGGCCAGGCCTCTCGCCCACTGCCGGTCGAGCAGGAACCCCGCGCCCGCCACGAGAAGGAACAGACCAGCCACGGGGCTGAACAGCACTGTCAGCCCCACCCCCACGACCCCCACGACGAACCGCCACACAGGTGTGTGCCGCCCCACGAGGACCAGCAAGGTGCCCAGCGCGCTTGCGACACCGAGAGCAAACGTGGCGCGGCCCGAGACGACGTTGGCCCACAGCGCCAGCGCCCCTGTCAGCGCCGGCCACGTCGGCACTTTCCGGGTGGTGCGCACCAACAGCGCGGCCAACAGCCAGGTCGAGGTCAACCCACTGAGGGCGGCGAGAGTGCGGACCCCGACCAACGCCATCAGCGGCGGCGAGAGGACGCTGTAGCTGCCGACGTCGATCCCGCCAAACCAGAACAGGCCGTACGGTGTACCCGGATGCCGCACGGCGAACTCCGCCCAGGAGTACTGAGCCGCGAGATCACCGCCACCGGTGGCCAGCAGGAGGCCCCATCCCACATACAGCGGTAGTGCGAGCGCAACCGCCACATGACATATCCGCCACCGGGGCGGGGAGACGCCGGACGGCTTCGCGGGCTCGGGGTCCCCGCCGTGACGCGCGCCGGACGCCTGGCCCAGGCGACCACCGCGCCGTTCGCCGGAGGCGGCGCCGACGACCGCCGTCACGATGCGGCCGCCCTCGCGTCCCAACGCCGACCGACGCGGGCATGGACCCCACCGCAGGCGGCGCAGTCGAGCGAAATGATTCCGGCTGACGCCCCCGCGCGGCTCGCTCATGACAGGTTCCTCACAGGCACAACTGGGCTCCGCAACCGCTCGACGGATGCGGAGCCTGCTCAGGCATCAGGATGACGCACGAAGACTAATTGGCCGGGCGCGCCGTGTGGCGCTCGGGGGCGGACCGGGCTCGATCGAGGGGAGGCCAGCGGCCCTGAGGCAGGACGGCGTAGGACACGGCGGGGTGCTCCGCCCCGGCTGCTTTGAAAGGTCCTGTCAATCCTGACCCCGCGTCCTTTCCGACGGCCGCCTCGGGGATGCCGTAGGCGGTTGCCGGTCTTGCTGCGCGGGGGGTGGTCCCGGGAATTGGTCCGGGGGATCGGCGCGGGGCGGGCTTTTTCGGGGTCGGGTGTGGTGGCGGGTCCAGGACCACAAGAGATCCTCGGGTGAGGGCGCGAGGCGGCCGAGTCCGAGTGTGTGGGCTGTGTGTCCGAGGAATCCGGTCACGGCCGGGTGCCGGTCGGGCCGGGGCGTCGCCGGTAGGCGCGTGTGGGCGAGGACGCGAGCGAGGGTGATCGTTTCGGGGTGGATGATCACGGGCCGGGCGGTGAGTTCCCAGGAACTTCCTTGCGTGGCCGTCCAGTCGGGGTTGACCACTGCCAGGCGGTGTCCTCGCGCCTGCCACCGGCCGGTGGGATACAGCTCGTGGTCGTACCAGCGGGTGACGATGGCCTGTGCCCACGTGTAGGCGGTGTTCGCGTTCGGCCGGCGCAAGAGCTTCCGGTGTTCCCGGTGTGTGTGGGCGAGTTCGGGCACACCGCCGGTGTCCAGGAGCCGCGGCCGGGGCCCGCCGGTGCTCCAACACGCATGCCGCGGGCACCACACCCGATGGGCGGGAAGGTGCACCCGTGCCCGTGCGGTGGTGCCTGCGGTGTGTCGCAGGGTGCACCACGGGCACGCCCGCGAGGGTTGTTCACGTGAGTCGAGGCGGTGCCACGAGGCGATGCCGGACCCGATCGCCCCGATGGCGTCCGGTGTTCGGGCCGGGTACCCGTCCCGGGGCCGTTCGAGGTGGGGGAGTGCCCGCCTCAAGTGGTGGTGGGGGACTCGGGTGAACGCGGCGAGGCGCCGTCGCGCCGGCGGGTCGAGGTGGATCTCGGTCGTGCCGCCGTCGTGCGCGCCCCGCATCCCGGCGCCGGTGGTGGTGATGCCGATGCCGTCCAGCAACTCGGGCGCGCTCTGCCGATACGTCGCCGCGACGCGGCCGACCCAGGAGGCGGTGGACTCGTGGGCCAGGGGCGCCACACGCAACGCCCCCGGCCGCGGGCCTGTCCGGTCCTGCAACGCCGGTTCGGTGCCAGGGCCCCGAGGGTTCGTCTCGGGGCGTCGCGGGAGTCCTCCCGGCCCCGGCCCCGGCCCCGGTCGCCTTCACGTGCCGTGTCGGTGTGTGCGGCCGCCGGTGCGGACGCGCCTGGTGACCCGAGGGCGGTAGTGCTCTTCGGCGGTGTGGTCCAGCACGATCGCCTCGAGGCCGCCTCTGGTGATTTTCTCGGTGCCGTCGAGGATCGCTGCGATCGCGGCCTGGCGGAGCAGCCGGGCCAGGCTGCCGATACTCCGCCGGTGCGGGCGCGGGGGATACGACGCCGCGCGGGGGAGTGTCCCCGAGCGGTGTGCCCGCAGGTCCAGACACGCCTCCATCGCCGTGACCAGATCACGGAACGGCGTCCGCCCGCTCCCGCCGCACAGGGGGATCGGCCCGCAGTCGACGACCGTGGCGCGCCCGGCGAGTTGCGCCCGCCGCACACCACCGAACAACGGGGTCGCCACCACGTCGATGCCCGCGAACACGAACGTCGCCCCGATGCGCTCCGTCAGATCCTTCAACAGGTCGACGGCCTCAACCCCGGTGGTGGTGCGCGGGTTGAGGCGGTGGATCTCGTCGATTTTACCGACCGCAGGAGCTCGTGAACCGGCTCTGAACTGCGACGATTCATAGACTACATGTGCGCGATGTTGGGTCGACGCTCGTTGTCGTTTTCGCCGTGATGGAGCACGCCGCGCCCAAGGCGTCGCACAGTTCGACCGTGGGGTTGCCGGCCGGCCAGTGCGCACCGGTC